>JARGFK010000060.1 GCA_029211065.1 Desulfobacterales bacterium | reverse complement strand
CGCCGCACGAAATGTGGCTGTTGGGCGCGCGGCTGGTGGCCAGCCTAATGGAAATACTCGGCATCGGCAAAGACAGGGTGCACGGGCATTATGAGTTTGCCGATTACAAATCATGTCCGGGCGTGTGTTTTGACATGGACCGTTTCAGAGGAGAATTGCCATGAAAGCAGGGATCAGGGGTCAGGGGTCAGGTATCGGGATGGTTATCGCATTTTGTGCGATGGTTCTACTGCCGGCGGGGTGTGCGAGCGTTCCCAAGTGCCCGGTATGCCCGGCGGACAATGTTATTTTTATGGCCCAGGACGGTTCGCTGGTGAGCATTCCCAAAGGTTTTTTCGACCAGGGCGATGGTGAGAGCTGGATGCGGCTGGAGGATTTTAAAAAACGCATGCAGGATGCCCGCAGACAACAAGGAGGGATGTGATGGGGCTGGATCTGACGGGGTTGGGAAGCGTGTTTGATTTTGCCAAAGGGATTGCCGACCGCTTTTTTCCGCCCAAGGCGACCGAGGCGGAAAAATTAGCGGCGGCGGCCGCGATGGCGCCGGTGATCGAGGAGCGTGAAACCAAACTGATAGACGCCCAGAAGGATATCATCGTCGCCGAACTGCAGCAGGGGGACAACTATACCAAACGGGCGCGACCGACCATCATCTATACCGGCTTGGGGGTAATTGTCTTTACCAAGGTCGTGATGCCGGTTGTCATGAGCGGCCTGATCATCCTCTTTGCGTTTTTGGGCAGCCTCATGACGCCGGAACAGTTCAAAATCATTCTGGCCGAGCTGGAAAAACTAAAAGGAATCGATATGCCGGCAGAATTCTGGCTTTCCTGGTCGGGCGTTTCCGGAGTGTATGCCATCGGGCGCACCCTGGAGAAAAAGGGATATACCAACAAAATTATCTCGGCCATTACGGGGAATAAATAACGGCCAGTGATCGGGGCCGGATGTCAGGGAGCAGGAAATGGGAATTGTTATTGCAGCGCTTTTAATTGGATTTGTTGTCGGGGCCTTTGTCATGCGGACGTTTATATCCTGGCGGTCCCGGACCATATATAAGATCGGGCGCTGACAAAAAGGAGGATGCATGAGCCCCGAGCAGATTGCGGCGTTGTCGGCATTGCTGACTATGATCTCGCGGCTAAGCGGCTGGCCGTTTGGAGTTTTAATTTTTCTGTTTTTTATCGGCCCGTGGCTGCTGGCCGTGATGCTGGCCTATTCCTACCGGCGAAAATACGAGAGCAATGTGCGCCTGGTGGAGGATTATAACAGCATTGCCGGCGATCTCAAGGATGTCGTGATGCTTAATACTCAGACCCTGACGACATTGATCGCGGACGTTCGAACCAACCAGTATTGCCCCCAGGTCCGGCTGAAAAAAATAGCCGGAGGAAGGACTGACGATGGCAATTAATCTGGAGCGTGCCGCCCTGCGCGGCCGGTTGGCTGAGTGCGAAAGCGCGCAGATGCGGCTCAGAAATAAATTTGAGGCGCTATCCCGCATGCTGCGTGAGGGCTTAAACACCGCGCTGCACCGTGAGATCGAGGCGATTGACATCCCCCAGCTTGCAACAATCTGGAGCGACCTTGAGGTTTCCTGGGGTGAGCTGCTCTCGATCCGCAGCGATATCGAACGTCTCAATAGGGAGCTGGGAAGCTAATGGGTGCAAAAGGCGACCGGGCCGCCAAAGAGCCGCTGGCCATGAAGCTGTATGCCGACGGCGCGAGTCTCACGGACATATCCGCGCGTCTTGATATCAGCGATACGACGTTGCGGCGCTGGAAGTCAGAAAGCCTTATTCCCGGCGAAGATATCGACGGCTGGGACAAGATGCGCCAGCAGAAACGTGGCAACATTCAGCGGCTGCGGGATTTATTTGAACGTGAACTCAAGTTTGCCGAAGAATCCGAAAAGGGGAGCATCTCAGCGCCCTCGATGGACGCGCTCTCCAAGCTGGGGTCCCTGGTCAGAACCTGGGAAGCGATTGAGCAGGCGCACCTGGCCCAAGCTAATGAAAGGCAGAACATCGACCGGCCCAAACTCTTTCTGGAGCATCTGGAATTTATGGCCGAAGTTCTCAAGGAAACCGACCCGGAAGGGCTGAAAGTGCTGGCTAAAAACTTTGATTTTATCGTGGTGAAATTCAAGGGGAAATATGCGCAAGCGGCCTAAACTTACAGAGAGTCGTTTCGATCAATGGGCAGACGAACTCAAGACCTGGATCGTGGAGTCTGTTTCGCCGTTTAAAAACGATACGCCCGAAAAGCAGGCGGCGCGTAAACACCGGGCGCGGCATGATCTTCTGTATTTTTGCGCCACCTATCTGCCGCATTATTTCACGGCTGAATTCGGCGAGTTTCATCAGGAATGGGAGGAACTGACCGAGATCCGGGATGAGTCGGTGTTTGTGGCCGCTCCCAGGGAACATGCCAAATCCACGTTTTTCACCTTCGGCGTGCCGATCAGAAACATCTGCTATGCCCTGCGCTGGTTTCAGCTGGTGATATCGGACACCAACGACCAGGCCACCGGCTTTACGGTGGCGATCCGCACGGAGCTGGAAGAGAATCCCCGGCTAAAACATGACTTCGGAGACCTGCAAAGACCCTATGGCCGCCGCAGCGTCACCTGGAAAAAGAATGACTTTATCGCTTCAAACGGCGTGCGGGTCTTGGCCAGGGGTCGCGGTGAAAAGGTGCGCGGCCTTAAAAACCGGCAGCACCGGCCCGATTTTGCCGTGGCGGATGATTTTGAAAACGATGAAAATGTCGAAAACCCGAAGCTGGTTACCAGGGGAAAACGCTGGCTCACACGGGCGGTGATTGGCTCGATGGGCGAGGGTTACACGTTTTTGATGATCGGCAACCTGTTTCACCCCAAGAGCGTACTGGCCCAGTTTATCGCTGATAAAGACGAGGACGACACCCCGCTTTATGTCAGCCGGATCTACCGGGCCTGGATCGATTACGGCAAGCAGGGACAGCGTCCTCTGTGGCCGGCCCTGTGGCCGCCCGAGCGCTTGGAGAAAAAACGGCGGCAAATGGGCACGGTGGATTTTAACGCCGAGATGATGAACCTTACCGGCGCTGAAAACTCGCCCTTTCCGGAAGAATGGTTTGTCTATTACGAACCGAACGAAATCGAAGGTTTGGAATTGCAAACGGCGTCGGCCGTCGACCCCAGCGCCAAGAGCGGGGAAAACAACGATTTCAAGGCGATTCCGACAGTGGGCTTAAACCGTCAGACCATGATTTTCTACGTACTGCACGCCTGGATTCGGCACGCCAGCCCTGGCGAGATGTTTCGAGCCGCCTACCGGCAGCATGACGAATACGGCGGGCAGGTGGGCATCGAGGACAACATGCTCGAAGACTTTCTGCATGAAGCCATCCAGAATTACGCCAAAGAAGCCGGACGCTATATTCCCTGGATGCCGGTGCACCACAGCACCAACAAGGAGGCCCGGATCATCGGCACGCTTTCATACCTCGTGGAATACGGCAAGATCCGCTTCCGCAAGAATCACAGCGACCAGAATCTGCTGGTAGAGCAGCTTATTTATCTTCTCAACAAAAACGTTAACGACGACGGCCCGGACGCTCTGGAGGTAGCCGTTTCAATGCTCCAGGACGGCGGCGGACAGATCGAATTTGAATCTACCGGGCACAAGCGCACCTTTACCCGCATGCGCAATTTCATGGGGGCCTAAATGGCTAAAAAGGTAAAAACAGAAAAGCCGATCACCGACGAAATCGCCACCACGGCCAAGGATATCGACATCTTTGCCGGATGGCTAAACCGCCTGGAAAACCCGGACCCGACGCTGCGCACCGAAGCCGGTGGCAAGGGCTTAAAGCTATACGACGAAGTGGACCGCGACAGCCATGCCGGATCGGTACTCCAGACCCGTTATCTGGCAGTGGTCGGCAAAGAGTGGGAAGTGCTGGCGGCGGATGACAGCGATGCCTCCGGAAAAATCGCCGATGCGGTCAAGAGCATGCTGCTGTCGTGCAATTTCACCCAAGCGTGTCAGGAATTGTTGCAAGCGATCCTTTACGGGTTTTTTGTGAGCGAGGTGATGTGGTCCGTAGTCCGTCGTCCGCCGTCAATGGACCGTGGCAAAAGCGGCAACGGACAATGGACCACAAACAACGGACAACCCCTTATCATTCCGGCTAAAATCATGGGCAAACACCCCCGGCGGTTCATGTTTGATATGGAGCGAAGCTTAAGGCTGCTGACCCCGCAGAATATGATCGACGGCGAAGCCGTGCCCGATCGTAAATTTATCGTTTTCACCTGCGGATCATCCGACAATCCCTACGGCAAAGGTCTGGGACAAAAGCTGTGGTGGCCGGTGTGGTTTAAGAAAAACGGCATCAAGTTCTGGCTCATGTTCCTTGAAAAATTCGGCATGCCCACGGTCAAGGGCAAATACCCGCCGGGCACGCCGCCCGATCAGCAGCAGGCCCTGCTGGATGCCATCGACGCCCTGCAGAACGAGACCGGCATCAAGATTCCCAATACGATGGAGCTGGAGTTGATGGAGGCTACGCGCCAAGGACGGGTCACCTATGAGACCCTGGCCGAGTATATGGACAAGCAGATGTCAAAGGCTGTTCTGGGCCAGACCGCCACCACCGAAGGGACGCCCGGAAAATTAGGCGGCGATGAGGCCCAGGGCAAAGTGCGCCAGGATATTCTGAAAGCCGATGCGGATCTGCTTTGCGAATGTCTCAACAGCACGCTGGTGCGCTGGATTGTCGATTATAATTTTCCGGGAGTAACCGATTACCCCAAGCTGTGGATTCGCACCGATGCCGAGCAGGATCTCAAAGCCCTTGCCGACCGGGACAAGATATTGGTCAACGATATCGGCCTGCCGGTGGGCCGAAAGTATTTTTATGAGACCTATGCGATTCCGGAGCCGGAGGAAGATGAAAATTCAGTGGCGGGCGGGGATGCGCCTGTGCCCTCGAAAGCGGCTGCGCTGCCGGCCGGAGCGAGGGAATTTGCAGAAACAGGCGATCTTTCCCCGGCCGATACATTGGCCGCGCTGGGGGACAAAACGCTCGCGGAAGCGAACCTGGACGACCTGATGGCCCCAATTGAGCGCCTGCTCGGATCGGTTGAAACGCTCGAAGAATTCCGCGACCGGCTGCTGGAGGTTTACAGCGACATGGACGCATCTTCCCTCGGCGATCTCATGCAAAAGGCGTTAACACTGGCCGATTTATCCGGGAGGTTTGATGTCGGCGAGCGCTAAACACAGGGATTTGCCCTTTGACGAGGCGATTCAGTTCTTCAAAGACAAGGTCAAGCTGCCCACCGCCACATGGAAGGCCCTGTGGCAGGGGATGCACGCCCGCGCATTCGTCTCTGCCGGCGCCATGAAGGATCAGCTTTTGACTGACCTGCACTCAGCCGTGCTGAAAGGGCTGGAAAAAGGGACCACTCTGAAAGAATTCCGCGACGATTTTAGCGACATCGTGCAGAAGCACGGCTGGCAATATAAAGGCGGCAAGGGCTGGCGCAGCGCCGTGATTTTTAACACCAATATCGCCACGGCCTACGACGCCGGCCATTACAAACAAATGACCGATCCGGACGTTTTAAAGGCCCGGCCCTACTGGCGCTATGTGGCATCGAGTGCGGCCGACCCCCGGCCCGAGCACATGGCCTGGTACAATGTCATCCTGCCGGCCGATCATCCCTGGTGGGATACGCATACGCCCAGAAACGGATGGGGGTGCAAATGCGGGGTGGTCAGCCACAGCGCCCGCGAGGTTGAGCGGCTCAAAAAGGAAGAGGCCGATGGTCCGAACCCGATCAAGGCCACGGCGCCCAAAACCGAGCATTACGAGTGGACCGACAAGGCCACCGGCAAGGTGCACAGTATCCCGAAAGGGATCGATCCGGGCTGGGATTATAACGTGGGCAAGGCGGCCTGGGGTAAGCAGCTCTCAGAGAAAACGATGGCAACCTGGCAGGCTCAGGGCGCCAAAGCCTGGGAGCGGCTGACGCCGGGCGACTGGCGAAGCGCCGGACGGTCGGAGAAAATTGCGATCGACAAGCCTGCGGCCAAAGTCGGACCGCCGCTCAAATCGCAAGCAGATCTGGCGGCGGCTCTAAAAAAAGTTCTGGGTGCGGAAGAAAGGGTGTTTTCCTTCCAGCAAAATAAATTTCGCTACAACGTGCTGGCAAACGCAGCGACGCTGGCCGAGCATGTGCCGCTGGATCGCACGCCTTTCGTGCCGTTTATTCCGGAGGCGTTAGCCGACCCTTTTGAGGTCTGGCTTTCGTTCGAGCGCCACAAAGGCACCGGCAAATACGAGCTGCGCCAGCGCATCATTAAAGCAGTTTCGCTGGAAAAAGATCGAGCGGTCCTGATGGTGGCGCAATCAAGGGGCGGCGTTATGGAAGCCTGGACAATGATTCCGACGACGAACTTGGATTATGTCAACAACCAGAGACAAGGGAAGCTAATATGGTCAAGGTAGGAACTCAGGCTCTGCGGCAGCCTGGTCGCCCGGCTTCGGCATCGGGACCGCAGCCCTTACCGGAACCATCGTTAAAAAAAAATTTAACCGATTTTGAGGGAAAAGTCAAGTGACCGGCGCAGCGATCGAAATAAATGTAAAAATCGATGATCAGAAAGTCAGGCAGCTCATTGCCCGCATCCGGCAGCGACAGAGGGACATGACACCGGCCATGAAAATCATCGGCGAGACGGTGCGCTCCTCGGTGATCCGGAACTTCGAGAAGGGCGGACGGCCGACCAAATGGGAACCGTCCAAGAAGAAAAAAGGCAAAACGCTGATGGTCCAGGGACTTGGCGGGGGGCTGGCCGGCAGCATCAATGTGCGCGCCGCAAGCGACAGCGTCATCGTGGGCACAAATAAGAAATACGCCGCCGTGCATCAGTCCGGCGCGGCGAAAGGGAGCTTTAATAAAGGCAGTCCGGTTGACATGATGATTCGCGCGCACCTGCGCAAAGGGATCAAGGTGCGGGCGCACACCCGCCGGATGAAACTCCCCCGGGGCGACATCCCGGCGCGGCCGTTTCTGATGGTCCAGGATGAAGACTGGAGCGAGATCCGGGCGGCGCTTTCGGACTATTTGCTGGGGGCGGGCAGATGAACCGTCCGGGAGGGTGCGCAAAAATCGCTCAAACCGCCTTTAAAATCGCTCAGGATCGTTTAACTATTTTTGACCCGGCCCAAAGGCCGGACCCGGAGAAAATGCAAAAAACAGGGGCCTTAAATCGCATTACAGCAAACCGGGGATCGGGGGCCAGGGAACAGGGGTCAGATAAAAAATCGTCATTCCGGCATGCTCTTAGCCGGAATCCAAGAAAAATCTCTCCCTTTTGCAAAGGGGGACCAGGGAGGATTTAGAAAATGAAATTCAAAGGCTTTGGCGACTGGATCGAAATTTTCAGAGGAGGCAAACAGGTCGACAGCAGCGGCAAGGAACATGACGGCGACGCTTTGATCGAAACAGCGGTGGCCACGTTTGACCCGGCTACCCATGAACCGCCGGTGGTGGTGGGGCATCCCAAGGACAACGCCCCGGCTTTCGGCTGGGCAGAGGGACTTAAAAGCGAAGTTAAAGGCGGCGTAAAGGTGCTTTTAGCCAAACTTAAAGACGTGGTTCCGGAATTCGAGGATCTGGTCAAACGCGGCCTCTTTAAAAAACGCAGCGCCAGTTTTTATCCGGACGGACGGCTGCGTCATGTCGGTTTTTTAGGCGCAGCGCCGCCGGCTGTCAAGGGCCTGGCGGATCTGAAGTTTACGGATGAAGAGTCCGTCACGTTCGAGTTTTCTGATGAAGTCGCCGGTGCATTATCCAGAATTTTAAGGCGACTGCGCGACTGGCTGATCGAAAAAGAAGGAAAAGAAGCGGCCGACGCAATGATCTCAGACTGGGACATTGAAAATTTAAGAGATCTTGTCGATCGAAACGACAATTTAACCCCGGCGACGGCCTATGCCGAGCCACAACAGAAGGAGGGACTCATGTTTAAGGAAAAATTTAAAAACTTTTTAAGCTTCATGGGGGTGGACATGTCCAAGGTCCCGGACGATGCCCTGCCGAATGAAGCGCCCAAGGATGCAGCCGGCGGGCAGTTCACCGAGGCCGACATCGAGGCTGCCAAAAAGGAGGCGGCCAAGGAAGAGCGCAAAAAAGCGGAAGCAGAGTTCGCCGAAAAAGGGCGTACGGCTAAACGTGAAGCCCGCAGCAAGGAGATTTCCGACTGGGTCGATGGTTTGGTCAAGGAAGGCAAACTGATACCCGCCTGGATCAAAATGGGCCTGAAGGAATTCTGCCAGGCGCTCGATGCCGAAACCGAGATTGCTTTTGCCGAAGGCAAAAAAGCGACAGGTCTTGACTGGTTCAAGGGGTTTATCGCCGAGTTGCCCAAGGTGGTGGAGTTTAATGAGATTGCCCGGCGGGGTGATGATTTAAAGACCGGCGATGCATCCGCGAAGCTGGAAGCGCTGATCAAGCAGAAAATGGCGGCCGACAAAGCCCTGTCCTACAGCGCAGCTTTTTCCGAGGTGCAAAAAGAAAACGCGGATCTCGTGACAGAGTACCTGGAAGAGCTGCGACCGGCGGCCTGAAAAATCCGGGGACTATTAGTTTAACCGAAAAGCAACCATGTGCAATATGGAGGAGTAAATCATGACAACCGAAAATAAAATTTTAGATCTTTCACACGAGGCGGCAGAGGATCTGTCCAGCAACCAGTTCTGTTTTGTGGTGCTGAATTCATCCGGCCAGGTGCGCCGACCGGATTCAGAAGCCGAAATTGCTTACGGCATTTTGCAAAATGCACCTGAAAGCGGCCAGGCGGCCCAGGTGCGGGTTATCGGGGTGAGCAAGCTGGTGGCCAACGCCGCGCTTGCCATCGGCACGCTGGTCAAACCCGAATATGTGGACGCGGCCGACGCCGGCAAGGCCGATGACGCCGGAACGCAGTGGAAAGCGGCACGCGGGATTATCGTTGAGGCCGCCGGCGCGGAAGATGATCTGGCCGGGTGCCTCTTGATCGGGCCGTTTCCCCAGGGAGCCGGGGCACTGATCGGGCAGACCACGGTCAGCACCATCGCTACGGCCGGTGCCGTCACTTACACCGCTGCACAGCTTCTGGGTGGTCTGATCCTGCGAGATCCGGCCGGCCTCGCTCGCTCCGATGTAACCCCCACGGCGGCTCTGATTATCGCGGCTATTGTCCAGGCGGGTGTGGGCAACAGCTTTGAGTTTACCATCAAAAACGATGCCGATGCGGCCGAAACCATCACCGTAACAGCCGGCGTCGATGTCACACTGATCGGCACCATGACCATCGCTCAGAACAACAGCAAACGGTTTTTGTGCGTGGTGACCGCAGCCACAACCGTGACGATTTACAGTCTGGGAACCGTGGTGCATTAAAATTAGGCTGGAGGTTGAAAGGCTTAAGGCTAAAGGAAGAAATGGTAAAAGTGAATTAAATTTTTAAAAAGGAGAACGAACAATGGCACAGCCCAATATTAAAGAACAGATTATCGCAGGCCCTCTGGCGACCGTATCCGTTGCCTATCGCAATCGGGACTATATCGCCGATCGGGTGTTTCCAATTCTGGACGGAGCCGATCCAAAAGCCAAAATCACCAAATACAAAAAAGGCGCCTGGTTCCGGGATGAAGCCGGTATTCGAGCCGCCGGCACGCGAGCGAAACGCGGCGGGTATCCGCTGACCACTGTGTCCATCTCAACGGATGAATACGCCTATGCCAAGGAGGTTACCGATGAAGACCGCCGCTTTGCTAAAAGCATCGGCGCACCCACCGTGCAGCCCGAGCAGGATGCCATCGAGTTCGCCACCGATAAGGTCGATCTTAAAAAAGAGCGCCGAACGGCGGCCGCCATTACCGGCCAAACCTGGGTAGACGGCAATCCCGGCGGCGAGGATGCCGAAGGGCTTTGGTCTCCGGCCGGATCTACCAATACCTTCCTGACCGACATCACCACCGGCAAAAAAGCCATCAAGGCAGCCACCGGACTGATCGCCAATGCCCTGGTAATCGACTACGCCACCTATATGGCGCTTAAGGAATGCGCGGCCATCCTGGACAAGATCAAGTACACCCAGCGCGGTGTGCTGACCGTGGATCTGCTGGCGGCCATCTGTGAGCTCGATGAAGTGCTGGTGGGCTCGGCCATTTATTCGGATGCCGAAGAAGCCGCTGCCGGCGATGATTTTAACGCCGTCGATATCTGGACGATTACCGCAAGCAAAGGTATGGGTTTTCTGTTTTACAAGCCCCCCAAAATCGGTCTCAAGGTTGTCACCGCCGGACTTCAAGCGCGAATTGCCTATGAAAATGGGCTGGCGCGTCGAACCAGCACCTGGCGCGAAGCGGCTGAGCATCAGGACGTGTACGAAGTAGCCGAAGAAACCGATATCACGGTGGTGGCTGCCGATGCCGGCTATCTGTGGGCTGATGTGTATGCGACCTAAATCAGGCTGAAGGCTGAAGGTAGATAGACTGAAGACCAATAACGACTCTCTTTGAAAAAGGGAGGTTGGGAGGAGTTTTAAAATGAAAATAAAATATCTCGGGCCGAGCGAGTCGGTCAATGTGGGGGCCTACGGGCCGCACAAAAAAGATGAGGCCAAGGACTATCCGGACGATTTTGGCAAAGAGCTTCTGGCCACCAGCAAAAAACAGAAGTTTGAGGCGGTCGGCGGCGGCATGGGCGACATGACAGTGGCAGAACTTAAAGCGGTGCTGGATGAAAAGAAAATCGAATATCAACCCAATGCTAAAAAAGCGGACCTGATCGCGCTGTTCGAAGGCGCACCGGGAGATAAATAATGTCCTACTGCACCCAGAGCGATATCGAAAAGCAGATCCCGGAAGAGATCCTGATTGAGCTGACCGATGACGACGGCGCGGGCGTGGTGGATACGGATGCGGTCGACCGCGCCATCGCCGATGCCGATGAAGAAATCGATGCCTTTGTGTCTATGCAATATGGCCTGCCGTTCGAGTCGACGCCGGGATTGATCCGGCGTATGAGCGTAAATCTGGCCATCTGCAACCTATACGCCCGGCGTCCGCATCTGGATATTCCCGAAAGTCGCAAGGACCGCTGCAGTGCCGACCGCAAACTGCTGGAGCAGGTTGCCAAGGGAACATTGAAGCTGGACGAGCCCGACCCCACTAAAGACGCCGACGGTGGCGTAGAGACTACCCGGAGCAAAAGCGACCGCATTTTTTCGATTGGAAGAGGTTCGGATTCGAGTACCGGCACACTGGATAATTACTGATGTACACCATCGAACAGATCGAGGATGCCATTATTGCGGCTGTTAATTCACTGAGCGCCTCCCTGGGCTTGCGGACCATCAAATCTTACCAGGGCGAGCTGGAGGAAGACGACATCAAAAAGCTGATCGCCCTTTTCCCGGCCATCTATGTGGTCTATGGCGGGTCGGAATACAAGGAGCACGGCGCGCGCAAAATAGAGTTCATGAAATACCATCTTTTTCTGTGCGACAAAAATTTACGGTCCGAAGAAGAGGCCCGGCGCGGCGGCGCCGGAAACCCCGGCACCTATGCCATGCTCGACGGGATTAGGGACAAGCTTTACGGAAAGCAACTGTCATTAGACATTTATCCACTGCGCCTGGTCAGCCAGGCAACCGTTTGGTTTGGCAACGGGATTTCCATTTACGCGGCCGAGTATGAAACCGCCCAGGCGCTGCTGTACCCGTCGGATTAAATAGCTAAGGAGGATATCATGAACGGAATTAAAGAAACTGTCCGGGCAGGCGGCACAATTACACTGCCAAAACCGGAAGAACCGAAGGTCAAGTCTGCGCCCGCAGCCGGACCCCCAAAACCGGCCGCAGGTAAAGCCGGAAGCAAGGAGGATTAAACCATGCCATTACTCAGACAACGAAGCCAGGTGGGAGTCGAGATCGAGGCCGTCGAGGGCACCGCCGAAACGTTGGTGGATGCAGATGTGTTTTTAGCATTCGACCCCAGTTTTGAACCGAGTATCGAAGCCCACGAACGTGATCCGGCGCGGGCATCGCTTTCGCCGATGCCGAGCGTGTTCGGCAAGCGATCCGGCCGTATTAAATTCGCGGCCGAACTGGTGGGCACGTCGGCCGCCGGCGCGGCCAATATGCTGTCCGATGCGCTGCAAGCCTGCGGTATGGGCGAGACCCTGGTAGCAATCACCAGCGCCACCTATGCACCGGCATCGTCGGCCATCCCTTCCGTAACGGTGGGCCGGTTTGTGGACGGCAAGCGCCACCAGATTCTGGGGGCGCGCGGGACGCTCTCCCTGCTGCTGGAAGTGGGCAACCCCGGCATTTTCAAGTTTGATTTTCTGGGCGCCGATTTTACTGAGGCCGACGCCGCACTTTTGACGCCCACATACAACGCGGTGCTGCCACCCACATTCCAGGGCGCGACCCTGACCATTGACGGATACGCCGCAACGGTCTCACGGGTCGAAATCGACTTCGGCAATCAGCTTTCCCTGCGGCCGGACGCTAACGCCGCCTCCGGGCACAAGAGCGTTATTATCACCAACCGCAAACCGACTATCAAATTTGATCCGGAGGATGTGCTGGTGGCGGCCGAGGACTTTCTGGGCAACTGGAGAAGCGGCGCACAGATGGCGTTTTCCGCCGTGCTGGGATCGGTGGCGGGCAACGTCATCACCATCACCGCGCCCAAAGTTCAGTACCAATCGATCGGCGAGACTACCCGCGACGGTCTGGCGGCTTGGGACATCACCGGCCTGTTGTGCATGAATGCCGGCGATGACGAATGGTCGATTGCGATAACTTAAAAAAGGCCAAAGACTGAAGGAGAGAAATTATGCTGAAAATTGATGTTGCCGCCCAATCGTATGAGAGCGACCCGGTGGAATATAAAGATGGCGCTGCTTTTAACCTGCGCCCGTTTCCGGCCAGCAAGGGCAGTTTTGACTTTAATGTCACGGACAACACCCTGCGCCTTTCCGGCGCCGAGCAGTGCAAACTGTTCAAACACTGCCTGACCGGCTGGAGCGGTGTTATCGGCCATGACGGCACACCGCTGGAATGCAGCGACAAGGTAAAGCAGACCATTTTTGATTTTCGTTTTAAAGTCGATTCATTTAACGACATGGTCGTTTTTGTGCTGAACTGGAACCAGCAGGGGGTTGCAAAAGAAGCAGCCGCAAAAGAGAACCTCTTAAAAAACTCTTTGAGTTCGCCCGATGGCAGCGCAATCGACCCAGGGGAGTCCGCTCCTGCAGCACCTGCAAAATAATCCGGCCGCTTGTCCCAGAAAAGGTGCCGGCATCGTGCGAACAGTGCCAACCAGCCGAGCTGCTGCCGGGCAACGAGGATCTCTGGATGATCCTCCTGCGGTTTCCCGGTATAATTCAAACATGCCCATTTAGCGGCCGGCTGTCGGTTAACTACCCGGCGGCCGGAACCGTGGCGGCGGCAGCCGGAATTCTCAATACCCTGGATTTTTACGAAGCCCTGGAAGTAATCTGCAAAGGCAATAATGGCCGAAAAGCTTAAAATAGAAATTGAGGTCGATTCTAAAACCGGCGAGGCCCGCATCAAGGGGCTGGGCCAGGAAATGGAGTCCGCCGGCAAAAAGGGCAAGGCCGGTTTTACCTCTGCCGCCACCGGGGCGGAGTCTCTCACGAGAAAACTGGGGCCGGCGGGGTCGATGTTGCTGAAAATAGGCGGCGCGGTCGGCGGGCTGCTGATCCTGCGAAAGGGATTTTCCGAGCTGAACAGCACGGTGTCCGAATCCATATCACTGGCCAATGTTCAGGAGGCCGCTGAAACCGACCTGCAAGCGACGCTAACAGCTACCGGTGGCGCGGCCGGTTATAACCTGGAGCAGCTAAAAAAAATGGCGGCCGGCATGCAGGCGGCCACCACCGTGGGTGACGAGTTAACCCTGGGCGGCATGTCGATCATGGCCACCTTTAAAAACGTGCGCGGCGAAGGATTCGAGCGGGCCACCCGGTCGGCGCTTGATATGAGCCAAGTGATGAAAACGGACCTGAAAAGCTCCGTGCTCCAGATTGGCAAAGCCTTGAACGATCCCGCTGCTGGGCTGACCATGCTGACCCGAGCGGGTGTAACATTTACCGAGCAGCAGAAGGAGCAAATCAAAATCCTGCAAGAATCAGGCGACACGGTCGGCGCCCAGAATATTATCCTCAAAGAATTGGAAACCCAGTTCGGCGGAGCGGCCAAGGCAGCGCGCGAAACTTTCGGCGGGGCGGTGAAAGCCTCCCAAAACGCGCTGGGCGACATGAAAGAGGAGCTGGGCTTTGTCATCACCAAAAATCAATTTTTTATCGACCTGATCCAGATGGCCGAAAAACAGTTTATGCGCTGGGGTCAGCAGATCCGGGACAACCGCGAATATTTGATGAATCTTGCTAAAGGCGGCGTGCTGAAAGTGGTGGACGGCATTACGATCGCCCTTGAGGCCATGCGCTTTTTTCACAACGGCTGGCTCGGAATCAAACTGGTGGGATCAGCTTCGGTCGCAGCCATAGCAATCGGCATTGAAACACTGGTCAAAGGTTTGCGGGTGATGATGTTCGGATGGGACGCGCTGTTTGACTCGCTTGTTAAACTGGGCGTGATGAAGGTAAACCCCTTTGATTCCATGGTTAAGGGCCTGGAGCGGTTTAGCGCGTCCAGCATGGATGTCACCAAGAGTGTTTGGGCGGACATCGAAAAGACCAACGCCGGATATGACAGCGCCAAGAAAGCAATCGGCGACTGGCGCAGCGCCATCGAAAAAATACCGGTGACCCAGGCCAAGGCCGCCGAAAGCGTAATCAAAAGCGTTCAGGCGGTTGCAGACGAGGCTGTGGCCAGCCAAAAGGACATGGCAAAGGCGGAAAGGGAGCGGATCGCGGCCGTGGTCCGCGACTTAAAGTTGGAGGAAAAAGCGCGCATCGAGGCCGGCAAGAAAGCCCTGGCCGTTCTGGTCGCCCGAAAAAAAGCCGAAGACGATGCAGCAAAGAGTTCGGAGCGGCTGCGCCAGAAGACCGCCGACGACAAGGTTAACTATCGAAAACTGCTGATCCAGGCGGGCAAGGATTCGGACAATTTTGTCCTGGGTGTCCGTTCCGGATTCATGGACATGCAAGACAGCGCCACCAGGTTCGGCGACGTTGGATATGATGTTTTCAGGACATTCAGCCAATCAGCTTCAAGTATGGTGGAAAACAATTTTTTCAACCTGTTCACAGGCCGGATGGACCAGTTGACGATCGATTGGCGGAGCATGTGGAACGATATGGCCCGGACCGCATCAAAAAGGATGTCAGAGATTGCTACAAATAAAGCTATTGATGCCGCCGTTTCAGGTGTTGATTGGCTGGGGACCGCAATGGGGTGGTGGGCGGCCGGCACATGGGATGTTAAGAAGGAACACCTGGCGGTACTGCATCCCCATGAAATGGTGCTTCCGGCAGATGTGGCGGAAAGCATCAGACGGGACGCTGAAGGTGGCGGGAATGATTCTCTTGGTGAGAGTTTGGAGGCAAGGAGCTATGCTGCCGGCTCATTCGGTGCGAACATTGAAAGTGCCGTTCGTGACTCTTTGTTCGGATCAGTCAGAGGGTTTGCTTTAAATAAAGCAATCGGACTGGCCGATACAGGCAACTTTGTCATGGGCGCCAACCCGATAGGAATAATGGTCTCTTTTGCAAAAGCCATGATCTCCGGGATTATGGCCGAATATACAGCCCGACAACAGTTCTCCACCATTTACGGCAAGGGGGTTGCTTTTGACCCCTATGCCAGCGCCCTGGGCAATGTCATGCCTTACGGCAAGATATCGCTGGAGGATATGCAGAAAAACTTCGGCATGTGGGGATTCGGAAAATATGATCCACATGATTGGGGTGACGCCGATACAGGCGGCAGTTGGGACAAGGGCAATTTTGGTGATTATGAAGGGTCTGACTCGATGGGACGTGATAGCAATGTCGGATACGCTCACAAAGGAGGGCGGCTGAACCTCAGAAACGATGAGGGGTTTTTTATCGGTCAGCGTGGCGAGGAGGTCGTCACCGAAAAGAATCTGAATCGTTTTGAGAAACTTTTGTCTTCATTGTCTTCAAGTGGTAACGCCGGAGGTTCATTACGAGTCGAAATCCCGGTGATCCTGGACGGCCGCGAGATTACCCGGCTGATCTATAACCGCAGCAAATCCGGCGAGCCGGTGGTGCATACGCGGGGGATAACGGACAAATGAGCAACATCCGCTTTTTTTGGCAAAATTTATTCGACCTGGCCGCGCTCACGGCCAGTAGCCAGGACGCTGATTTTCCGGCCGCCAACCTGCAAAACCCGCTGCGGACAAAAGTGTATAAAACCGCAGGGGCAACGCCCGGCACCGCCAACCTGGTCATCGACCATCTTACGGCCAAACCGGTCACCGCCATCATTCTGGCCAATTATGACTGGGCCGGCGCCCCCGGCACGCTCAACCTGGAATTTAACGCCGCCGACGCCTGGGGCGCGCCATCGGCCACCGAGGCTCTGACCTGGGTGGCCACGCCGGACACTTACGGCAATCCGAACGTGATTATAAAAGTGTTTGCCAGCAAGAGCTATCGTTATAACCGTCTCAACGTGGTCTATTCGCCCGGCGCTGTGCCCACCGACTGGCAGCTCGGTCGAATCTTTTTAGGCACCTGCTTTGAGCCGATCAATCATTATGATTTTGACGGCGAGGAAAGCATTGTCGATCCGAGCTTTATTGGTGAATCAGTCGGCGGCCAGCAGCTTGTAGACGAAATAACCAAGTACCGCACAAAGAGCTTTGATTTTCCGGCTGAAACACTTGCCCAGTGGCTCTTGTTTCAGCAGATGTTCAACAGCGTCGGATACAGCAGGGATCTGTTTGTGGCGTTCGACTTTGACAACTATCCTAACGCATTAACCATGTACGGTAAATTTACAAGCCTGAGACAACAGGATGATTTTTTTAAACGGATCGAGCTGGCATTTAAGGAATCGCGCTGATGGGAGATAAGACCACATTCGCGGATCTGATCGCCGCGCCGGTATCCGAAAAGGTTTACCTGGCAGAGATAGAGCCGGGGCAGTCCATTGATTTGTGGGCTTTAACCGGCGGCAGGACTTACACATATGAAAAATCCTATTTAAACGAAACCATTACATTGGAAGATGGGCGAACAGAAAATATTCGTAAAGTGTTGTCAAGGCTAACCGAAGACGGAACCGGATTAACGGCGCAAGCTTCAACTGGTGATGTTGAAAGCAATCCCGGCAGTTACTGGCACGATACCGCAAACGGAAAAGTTTATGTTCATCCAACGGGCTCGGACAATCCTGAAAGCCACATGATGTTAGGTTATTTCTGGATGTATTTAGCCACCAAAGGGATAGCTTTAAACGGCCATTATTATGAGCCTTATATATCTTCAAAAGGTATACCGGCGCTGCGCCATCGGGCAAAAGATATATTTTGGGGGTCGGAAGTAATAACGTCAGGGGATCTGGTGCTGATCAACAACAACGGGTTTTTTGATCAGATTTTTCGCAAATTTATTTGGAGTTCAAAAAAAATCATCCTTAAGTTTGGTGGAGATTCTTTGCCATATAGCGAATACAACACCATCTTTACAGGGACTATTCAGAGAAAAATTTATACAAGGGAGAAAATAACGTTCAACCTGAAAGCGAAGTCTTTTAATCTTTTTCAGGCATTACCGTTAAACAGGTTCACTTCGGAAACGTATCCAAACATTGATCCCGCCGCCGAAGGCAAGGGAATCCCATATTACTACGGTGTGTATAGCGTAGCGCAGGCCCCTGTCGTCACCTGTGTTGATACTGCGTATGGAGCCGATCAGTATCAGTTTAAAATAGGCGACCAGGCATCTCTGTCAATCAGCCAGGTATATATCAATTATGATGACGGCAGCGGTTGGCAAGCTATCGCCCACGCAAATGAGAATTTAACAAACTCTACCTTCACCATTACATCGGCTAATTTTATTTTAGGGTCCACCCTGGTGAAGGTGGCCTTTTCAGGGATTTATAACGGAGCTTCAGCAATAGAGGGCGCACCCGAAATTATAGAACATCTGCTCACCTCAATTCTCCCATACACCTCTGACGACCTTAACGCTGCGAGCTTTACAAACAGCAAAGCCGTGAGCGATGCGGTTTTGAACGTACCCATCGAACAGGACACGGACGCGATTACTGTAATTGAAAAAATATGCTCAAGCGACATCGCTTTTTTTGATGAAGATGAAGACGGTAAATTTCGTTACAGATCATGGTCGCCCGTCACGACTGTTGACCTTGATGTACTAACCCATCTCGATTTTATTGGAATTCCGCAGGTTGAGGACGATACCGATCACCTCTACTGGAAAATATACGTGGGGTATTCGTATTTATGCGCTGAAAAAAAATTTGTTTACCGCGAGGAGTCAAGCGATGAAGCGCTCTATAAGTTTGAACGATTTGAAACCTTGTCGCATGACACCTACCTAAGAAATCTGGGTGATGCCGCAATCCTGGCCCAACGATTGATTTTTATAATGGGTTCTCCCAGCCCGATGTTAAGCGGTCGGACAAAAACTCAACTCATGGGAAAGTTACTGGGTGATAAGATTTTTGTTACCTTGCCGCGAGCACCGTTTGCGGATGGCTATACCAAACGGATATTTGAGATATTCGCCCTGGACAAATCGTGTTTTCCGGCCTACATCGATTTTGATGCAAGGGACTTAAAGGACTTTGGTTCAAATGCCGGCATGTGGGCCGGAGCAACCGCACCGGTATGGGGCGCGGCTTCGACAGATGAAAAAAACGTGTCCGGCTTCTGGCTGGACCCAAACGGGTTTGCCGATCCAACGGACTCGGAAACAAAAAATGTATCAAAATGGTGGTAACGAGGGGGCCTGAATGAACGACCTTAAAAAGCCGAAGCTGCAGCCGGTAAGGACTGTTAATTTTGACGGGGAAACAATCAGGAAGGTTCTTTTTGTCGATTTTGCTGGTGGGGATAAGATGGTCATGGTTTTAGAATCCGGGAAAATTGTTGTTCTGCCGGTTTACCGGGAATGCCCGGTTCAGGTCGGTTTTCTTGGGGATTTTCAAGCCGACATCGGAACGATCATCGAAACAGTTCAAAACAGGGTACAGGCCCAGATCAGCGAGGGTGAATCGTTGGTCAGGGAATTAACCGACATTAAAAATATGAGGATAAAGACCGATGGCATGGACAGCCGCTAACCCCGTATCGGTTGGGGACCCGACAAAAAAAACTCACTACGATGCCTTGTGGGATAATGCCCAATACAACAAGGACACTTTTGAGGTTGAACACAGTTCTGCTGGGGGCCACAACAAGACCGGAATGGTTTTGCAGACTATTGAAGCTACGCCATATACAACTGTTACCACATCAACGGCGAGTTTTCCTTACGATAACACCATCCCACAGCAGTCTGAGGGCGTTGAGCTTTTGAATGTTACCATTACCCCTGGTGATGTGGCCAATAGGCTTAGAATCGAAGTGGAATTGAATTTTCTTATGGCTAATATCAATTGTGCCGTCGCATTATTTCAAGATAGCGGAGCTAACGCCATTGCGGTAGCAACGGAAGCGGCTAACAATATGATAGTGCATGAAATGGCGGCTGGAACAACCTCACCCACCACATTCAAGTTAAGAATAGGGAAATTAGGTGCTGGTACGATATGGCTAAATCAGTCAAGTGCCGCTGTTACTCTTGGCGGTGCGTCTGCTTTAAGGATGAGGGTAATAGAGATTAAAGGATAAAGGAGCGCCACAAGATGGACATGATGAAATGTATTCTCAAAATTATGCCTGACTATCAATGCACAGTAAGAAACAACGACTATTCTACTATTGAAATACCTATTTCGGAAATAAGGCCGCTTCCGTCCCTAACCGCACTTGAAAACGTGTGGCTCCAGGTACAGGCAGACGAACTGAAGGAAGAAGAAATAAAAGGACTGATAGAAGACCTTGAGAAAGATGTTGCATGGTGTTTCCGGTTTATCGCGACGATTTGGGATGTTGGTGCCGCCAGGGGTCATTGGACGGCCGCCGACATTACGAACCAATCGATCAAAGACAAATATGTCGATTGGAAGGCCAAACTTGAGCGAATGGCAGAATTAGGGAAATAAGGGGTATATAAAAATTGATTTGTTCTGAAATGGCGCAATATTACAGCGCCATCGATGGAATGCAGTAAAATAGAGGGGTATGACAGATGATAATTTTAGCAAAACCCTTAGCTGCCAGTTTCGCGGGATCGGCGCTCGATCCCCGGGCGCGCATCCTGCTGCCGCACGCAACCGACCATCGCAAGCTGGTGCTGGCGGGCAGCAATTATCTGCCGATCAACATCGGGGGCCGCTGGTTTTTTGTGGACCAGGATATCGAGATCGACATGGCGGCCGATCTGGACACCGGCGCACTGCAGGCCGCCAAGGACTATTGCGTGTATGCCTGCTATAACGGCGGCAGCCTGGTGTTTTTGGCGTCGCTCAACACGACCGCCCCGGCGGGGTATACGGCCGACAACAGCCTGAAAATCGGCGGCGGGCACACGCTGTGCGTCGCTGTAGGAGTGATTGCCGGGCATGCGCTGACCGGCTACCTGGCAACCGATCTGCTGCCGGCATCCATCTGGGATCTGCGCCACCGCCCGGCCGGTATTGCCGGGGCGGCCGGCATGGTCTACTCGGACAAACTCAACCTGTGGGTCGACATCTATCTGCAAAGCGGCACCGGGGTGTCGACTGCCAGCGCATACGGCGCGGCCATCACAGATACGCGCGTATGGATGGACCACGTGGACGATCTGGCCGCCGTGGGTAAAACCCTGCTGGACGACAGCGAGTTTCAGGTATTTGTCGACGGCTCGAACGAAAAAACCAATATCGTAGGATCGGCCGACCCGGTTACCACGGGCGGGCATGTGGACACTGCCGGACGGCGTATGATCAGCGCTATCGGTTGCGAGGATTGCTGCGGCGTCATGTGGCAGTGGCTGCGGGACCAGACCTATCGTTTTGACGGCGCCGCCAACCATACCCACCAGGTGACCGTCTCCGGCGACCCGGAAACGGTTGCCAGCGGCAATCCCAGTGCAGACGTTGCTCCGGGCTGGAACTGGTATGCACTGCCCGGCAACAAAGGCAGCCTGTACAGACAGGGCACGTACGGCGACGCCAAGCTGCTTGCCGGCGGCTCTTGGTCTTATGGCGCGAATTGCGGTTCGCGGGCTCGTCTTGCGTATCATTGGCGCTGGTTTGCGTATGCGAATATCGGCGGGCGCGGGCGCGCGGCAGCCAGGTAACGATTACACGCAACACGCAGGCGATTTTAGGCCGGGAGGTCGAACAGTGCGCTGCTTGCCGGCGGCAATTGGAATAATGGCGCGAATTGCGGTTCGCGGGCTCGTAATGCGAATAATTGGCGCTGGAATGCGAATGCGAATATCGGCAGGCGCGGGCACGCGGATACAGGAATCTGAGTCAACTCCTGGCTGGATCTCCTGGCCCTGTCCGGGCGAAAAATATAGGGGCGAGATCCCGTTTCTGGCCACCATCGTCAAGGTGGATAAATACTACACGTTCAGTTAGGGGGGGCACAATGAACATCATTGCCTATTTTGCAAATAATGGAACGCCGGCCGAAGGGTTGTCCCCTGTGATTGACGGCTACCGGGTGGGTGACGGCGTGCAGGTCATCGCCGCCCAGGCGATGGCCGAGATCGGCGGCGGATTTTACAAATATGATTTTGCCGGCTACGACACGGCCGAAGATTACGGCTTTGTCTGCGATGGCGGCGCGTCGCTGATGGGCGCCGAGCGCTACGCGGTCGCATCGGCCGACATACAGGGCGAGATAACCGATATCTCGGATCAGATTGATCTTATTACAGGCGCAGTCGGTGCAAACGCTGTTACCATCACGGTTGTTGACGGAGTTGTAAATCCGATCGCCGATTGTGAGGTCCGAATCAATAACAGCGCTGAAAGCGCCCTGGTTACCTATGGTGTTACCGATATAAATGGCGTGTTTAGCTGCTCGCTCGATGACGGCGCCTACAAGGTCAGGTTAAGGAAGGTGGGCTGCACATTTACTGCGCCGGAAACCCTGACCGTCTCCGGAGCTACGGTCGTCACCTATACCGGCACACAGGATACGATCGGCACGCCGGTAGACTCTGATGCCTGTCGCATTTACGAATACTGCTATGCGGCCGACGGCGCCACTCCGCTTGCCAGCGTCAACGCAACAGCCAAAATCTCCGTTGTACCCTACGATGCCGACGGTAAGCTTCATTCAAAAGACGCGCTCTCCGGCACCTATGACCCGGCGACCGGGCTTCTATACTGGGATATTGTAAAAGGTGCTCAAGTATTGGTGCTGATTACCGAGCTGGGCGTCAGATCGAGGATCACGATTCCGGCCGCCACAACAGCCAGAATTTCCGATTTGTAGCCTAAAAATAAAATCAAGTTTGACTATTATTGAGGGCCGCTTACAGCTTTTAAACGGCAATTTTTAATCATTTTAAAAAGGTTTAAAATTGCTCAAATATCACTAAAAACACCTGTCGAAATCGGAAGCCCGATTCGAACAGGTTTTCTGTTGCCATTTTTCGGGACCGTTTTTTTGTCGCCCGACTCGTTGCAATTTGTCGCCAAATAAATTGCAGCGGACAAAGTCTGTGGATGATAAAAATTATAAATTTTATTTAAAAAAACTTGACATACTATATATTGTATATTAATAGAAAATAAACCACAATAAGTGCGACCATGCAGGATGAACTTTACCTGCAAAAGGGAGGGGTAGTGGGCCTTACCAATTAACTATTAAAGGGAGGAAATCATGGCTACAGCAAAGAAAAAGGCACCCGCTAAGAAAAAAGCAGCAGCAAAAAAGGCACCCGCCAAGAAAAAAGTAGCAAAAAAGAAAGCACCTGCTAAGAAAAAAGTAGCAAAAAAGAAAGCACCTGCTAAGAAAAAAGTAGCTAAAAAACCTGCGGCAAAGAAAAAGGCCACTACAAAAAAAAAGAAATAGCCCTT
This sequence comes from Desulfobacterales bacterium, assembly GCA_029211065.1. Taxonomy (NCBI): domain Bacteria; kingdom Pseudomonadati; phylum Thermodesulfobacteriota; class Desulfobacteria; order Desulfobacterales; species Desulfobacterales bacterium. The sequence continues at coordinate 6,061 of JARGFK010000060.1, read as the reverse complement.
TAATCTCCCCCCCTTCGTTAGACAGGGCGACAATTATCAAGAAAGTGATACTGTCGCCCTGCTTTTATTTGGGGTCGGCCATTAAATTCGTGTTGCCCACGACGATACCTGAAAAATCATTTAATAGCTTATAGTTCGACGGAACAACATCCAATCAAAATAAATCGTATCTTTCACATGGGTGCTAAAATCGCCAAGGCAGCAGAACATTTTTTTCATTCATGCGAATTTCAGAAAAAATTTTCGAACAGTAAATATTGCGATGGTCCTCGATCAAGTCATTCAGCATTTGATACTCTATAGGTCAGCTTGTGCTTTCAGGCAGCGTCCGGTTGACCCTTTCCGTAATTTGAAACTCCAGCTTTGAAAATATGTCTTGAAAATTTTATGACGCGCATGATGCATCCAGATGTTCTATAATTCTGTTCGGGCAAGTCGCAGGCTCTACCATATATTGAAATAATTTATGCTTGACACACAAGAAATAACTCTATATAATTGAGTATAATTTAGCATAATAACATTTAATGGATCTGCCTGTTGTTAAAGACACCTTAACCCTTTTACACGGACGGGCGGACGATGTTCCCGCTCACTGTAGGGATGTTTATATGAATGCAAAGTTGATTTTAAAAGCGATGGGCCTCCTTTTGTGTTTAGTTTTCATCATCGTGCCAGTCGGACTTTCGGGAACCGCCGAAAAATTTTATTACAGCATCCACTTGGATTCTTTTAAAAAGCTTGAGGACGCCAACAGCAGGGTGAATTTTTTAAAAACGAGGGGAAAACTGGTATTTTGGAAAAAAACGAAAGTTTCTGCTGAAGATGAATTCTATCGGGTTTATCTGGGAAAGTATCAAAACATTGAAGATGCGGTCGCGTACTGGGAAAAATTGAAAACAGTAGGTGAAGTGAATCATTTTGGTATTCATATTTTTGAGGAAACTTTTTTGCCGGATGAGAAAAAAAGTGATCAAAACATGATGTCTTATCAGGCGAATGCTGTTCATCATAACAATTCATCTGCCCGTCAGGAGCGGTTCGTTGACAATCAGGATGGTACCGTAACGGATACCATTGCCGGGTTAATGTGGATCAAAAATGGCTGGAAATTGGACTTTCTATCGGCAGTGACCTGGTGGGATGCGGTTGCAAAGTGCAAAAATTTTCGTCAAGGGGGTTACAGTGACTGGCGGCTGCCGACCATCGAAGAATGGGTGAGTCTAATCGATACCAACTATCAAAATCCGGCACTGGTTGAACCCAATCCTTTTGAGAACATCATTAGCCATATGCCTTACTGGTCAAAAAGTGATTACATTTATAGCCGGAACTATAACAAAAGCCAGCAATCACCCAGATCATATGCCGTTATGCTTTATTCCGGAAATGTTAATCATCAGGATAAAAAAGAAAGGGCTTATGTCCTTCCGGTTCGTTCCATCGCTGTTCAAAAAAATCCGGACAGGAACCACAATCTTAGCAAAGCATTTCCGACCCAGTGATTTCTCCGGGTCGTATTTTTACCATTCCCACCGTATCGATAAAAATTCTGATACAGGAGCGCAAAAAAGGCGGTTAACCTTTTAAATGGATTAACCGCCTAATTTAGTTGTCACAAAGCTGTCACATTCCCAAAACCTGCCAAACGTTACAGCCTGTAACCATCTATTATTAATGGTGGAGCTGAGGGGGATCGAACCCCTGGCCTCATGACTGCCAGTCATGCGCTCTCCCAGCTGAGCTACAGCCCCGAATATAAGGCGATTGACTAACAAAAACAGAAAAATGTGTCAATATTTATTTTCGGCGCCTTTTCGGTAAACATCGGGTATCGTTGAAAGTAGCCTATAAACGGGGATTCGGGATTCGGTTGACAAACTTAAAGATTAAAATTAATATTTAACAAAAAAATTCAGCAGATTGAGAATTTTTCAATGGCACCGGCGCATTAATCTGACTTAAGCCATGATTTGAAATAACCAACTGTTTTGCTGGATGATTTTTATAATGGACAGATAGTGGTTTATTGTGGGTATGGTGCGGGAATGTGGGGTGGGTATTCAACACATATATAGGTAGCAGTGGTTAAGGTTAAATCAATTGGATACAGGTGCTAACATGAAACTTAAAAACAGCCACTTTCCGGGCGGAGTTATGCGGCAACGGTCTTCACGGCCGGGAAACTACAAGGAATTCGATGCCACCGAGTTATATTGCGCTCGTTGTCAACGGGCTGTACCGGTACGAAAACGGTTGCTGCTGGTTATACCTGAAGGGGATAAGTACGAATATGTGTGCACGTTTTGTTCAGCGTCGGTAGGAACCAAGATTGATCGACAAACCAAACCCGTTAGCGTCATCGTGTAGTAATATAAACGATATATGACAGGGCGGCTGCCGTCCCGTCAAAATTAAATAGAAGTTATTTCAAAACCTCATTGGAGGCCTGCCGGACCTGCTGAAAATGGGATTGCAAATCGTTCTTGTATGATCAGATAATCAAAGCTATATTCATCTTTTTTGGCTGCAAAAGGGCTTTGACGAGACAAATCGGTTTGCGCCTTTCCATCAGTCAAAATACGAGATTTAGAACCAACTTCTATACAAAGGGAGATCCGATGCTCAATTTAATGCGGAAATATGCGACAAGCTGGATGATCAAGTTCGTTTTAGGCGCAATTGTTGTTGTGTTTGTGTTTTGGGGGGTGGGAAGCTTTCGTTCCCAGAAAGCAAACAGGGTGGCTCTTGTCAATGGTGAGGCCATTACCGTTGAGGAATATCGCGAAACTTATAATAATATTATTGAGCAATTGCGACAGCAGTTTGGAAATAATTTAAATGACGGCCTGATAGAAATGCTTCAGGTCGATAAACAGGCTATCGATCAGTTAATAGACCAGCGACTGATCATGCGGGAGGCGAAACGGCTTAACTTCAGTGTCACCAATACGGAACTTAGCGACTCTATTCAAAAGATAAAAGCCTTTCAGTCTGCGGGTATTTTCGATAATAGTTTATACAAAAGGGTTTTATTACGCAATCGGCTGACGCCGGAAGAATTTGAAGTTTTGCAGAGAAAGTCCATGTTGCTGGAACGGGTGAAAGCGTTTGTTGAGGATGGTGTAAAAGTCTCGGATGCAGAGGCGCTGGAATGGTACAATTGGAAAAACACGGCCATAAATATCGATTTTGTTCTGTTTAAGTCTGATCGCTATCAGAATATCAAAGTGGCCGATAGCGAAATCCAATCATACTTTGAAAAAAATAAAGAATCCTATAAAACCGAGCCGAAAGTAAAGGTGCGGTATATTGAATTTAATTCCAAGGCGTATGAATCTCAGGTTAAAATTACCGAGGAAGAAGTTGCGGCGTATTTTGACGAACACAGTCAAGAGTTTAATAAGCCGAAAACAGTAGCGGCCAGGCACATTCTGTTTGCGGTTGAACAGGATGCAGACCCTCAGGCGGTTGAAGCAGCCAAGCAGAAAGCCCAGAAGGTATGGGATATGGCCAAAAGCGGAAAGGATTTTGCCGAACTCGCTAAACAATACTCCGAAGGGCCAACGAAAGATGCCGGCGGATATCTTGGAACCTTTAAAAAAGAAGACATGATTAAACCATTTGCCGATCGGGCCTTTGCAATGAAATCAGGCGATATCAGTGAACCGGTTCGAACCCAGTTCGGTTGGCACATTATCAAGGTGGAAAAGGTCAATGAGGCCGGCGCACCTTCTTTTTCTACGGCCAGGCCCGAGATTGTAAAAAAACTAACGGCCGAAAGAGCCAAAACGATGGCATATGATGATGCCGAATCGACCTATGAGTTGACTTTTGAAGCAAACGACTTGGCAAAGGCGGCACTCGCGCAAAATTTATCCGTCCAAACCACTGATTTTTTTTCACTCCAAGGGCCGCAAAAAGAGATTAATGAAAAATCTAAATTCGCTTCAGTTGCCTTTTCACTGTCAGAAATGGAGATCAGTGATGTGCAGAATTTGGGTGATGATTATTACATTATCCAGTTGCTTGAAAAAATTTCGGAACGTGTCCCTGAGCTCAGCGCCGTCTCTGAAAAGGTAAAAACTGACTTGACCCAAGAAAGACAAAAAGAAAAGGCAAGTCAAGAGGCAAACGGATTGTTGACAGCCTTAAAAAGCGGCAAAGCGCTTAAGGACGAAACAAAACTTTATGGGCTTCAGGTTAATAACACCGGGTTTTTCAAGCGCAATGAGCAAATACCAAAGATTGGATATGAACCGGAGATTATGAATGCGGCGTTTACGCTCTCAGCTGAAAAAAAGCTGCCGGATACAGTCGTGGCGGGAGTCAATGGGTTTTATGTAATTGTTTTCAAGGAAAGAAAAGGACCGGACCCGGCAGGATACGAAAAAGAGAAGGAACAAATTGTGAGTAACCTGCTGGGTCAGAAACAGCTTAGAGCCTTTACCGACTGGTTGGCGCAACTAAGAGCGAACAGTGAGATTCAATTGGAAAAGAACTTATAGATAGGTGAACTGAAAAAGGTATTAGGTGTAAAAAGATATTAAGGCCTGTCCCAGAAAAAGAATTATTATCAATTGGACCAATGACGATGGCATCGTTAGAACATAATGATCGGCAGGTTTTGTTAAAATTGGCCCGATCGGCAATATTGGCTGAATTGTTGAAAGACAGAAACAGCATCATTAAACCCAAGGATATTTCACCCTTGCTGAAGGAGAAAAGGGGCTGTTTTGTTACGCTGCATAAGTGCGGATCGCTCAGAGGTTGTATTGGTACGATCGATCCGACAACCGCTTTAATTTCCAGTGTGGAAGAAAATGCAATCAATGCTGCTTTTAGAGACCCCCGCTTTTCACCACTTGAAAGAGAAGAGATCAACGCAATTGACATTGAGATAAGCGTGCTGACGGTACCGCGAGAGATAAAATTTAGAGACAGTGAAGATTTGAAAAAACAAATCATACCGGGTGTTCACGGTGTGATTTTGTCACAGGGATATCGGCGGTCTACATTTCTACCCCAGGTGTGGGAGCAGCTTCCTAAAAAAGAAGACTTCTTGGAACACCTCTGCCTCAAGGGCGGCATGTCACGGTCCGCTTGGCAGGATACACATACCCGTGTGGAAGTTTATGAGGCGGAATATTTTTCTGAAAAACAGTTGCCTTCCTAATCGTTGCGGAGCCGGCTTTTTCTGCCGATGCGCACATCCCAGGCCTTTTCAATTAAAAGCGGCTCGCGGCTAAATTCATCCTGCGATATTCCTAAGAAAGTATAAGGCGTAAAGTGAATACAGGGAGTAATTTTAGTATTATTGACATTTGGCATGGTATATAATACTAAATAAAAAACGATACGCCATGCGAAATATTATTAAAGGAGGAAATCAAATGAAGAAAATAAAAGATCAGTTGAAGAAGATTGCAAAATCACTGACAAGTCTTTCTGTGCAGGTTGAAAAAATTTCTAAACAAATGGTTGCCTTGTCTCCTCCAAAAAAATCAGTTGTGAAGAAAAGAGCGACAAAAAAGAAAGCAGTAAAAAGGGTTGCTGCAAAAAAGACGGTTGCCAAGAAGCCAACGGCTAAAACCACGGTTCTTGACTCGGTTATAGCTGTCATCAAACGAAGCAAAAAGGGTGCAAATATTGATACGCTCAGAAAAAAAACAGGCTTAGGGCCCAGACAACTCAGCAATGCCCTATACAAGCTTTCAAAAAGAGGCGTTATTGAAGCTAAGGCCCGAGGGATATACACCATAAAATAACGGCAACAAACCAGTCGCAGGTCGCTTCCCTGATCAATCGAGTTCCCTTTGTTTTAAAGCATACATAAAGTCTTCGGTTTGCCGATATATATTATGGGCAGGCTGAAGGCTTTTTTGTGAAACAAATGACCCTATAACTTGTATTAATAATACAAGTTATTTCAATATGCCACGTGAGACCTGCTGCGATGCTGCTCCTCGGCGGGACGCCCTTCTCTCAGGCCTGCTCCGGGTTTTTGAAATGAATTCTAAGTCTTTTGTCCGGTTCAAATGCCTGGCCATAATGAGCCCGT
>JARGFK010000059.1 GCA_029211065.1 Desulfobacterales bacterium | reverse complement strand
AACATGACCACATGGTCTTTCTTTGCATAGTCGATTGGAACACACATAATGTTAGAGCCGTTTGCCGCTTCTTCAAAAAGGTGAAGTAATTCTTGACTTCGGTTTTGATAAATGTTTTTCTTTTTCATGGTGAGGCTCCTTTCGTTTTTGCAGCTGCTTCATTGCAGACTGCCGATAAATTATACCACCGGCCTGATCCGGATGGTCCATTAAACGGGGGAGCTTCACCTTCAACCTGACATACTAGACCGTTTTTAAGCTCGGTATTGAAAATTTTCACTGGCGACCCCGACCCGACTTACAGAGTTGGGGAGGCTCCGCGAGCTCACCTAAAAGGCTCACTCGCCTCCCCAACATCTGTCTCTCGGAAAGGTACCAGATGTCCGCACTGGAATCCACCTTAACCACGCTTTGCGCGGCTTCAGTTCCATCACGGTTGACAGAACAAGATTTTTGTTGACAGAAAAAGATTTTTATGGTTACGTTACTTTAAACTTAAATTACGAGACTATAGCTATGCCCATAACCAATGCAGAAAAACAGGCCCGTTTCCGTAAGAAACAAGAGCTGAAAAATTTTAAGGATCAAGTTTTTAAAAAGTTGCAACTTAACCTGCCTTTCCGTTCTCGCCGAGAAACCCCAGACGAAATCCACTCCCTTCTGGAAGAGGCTGCAAGACTTCCATCGGGCTGGAACGAAGAAGATTTAGATCGGGCTTTTCGGTGTATTCGTCAGCTCTATTTTGAATTCGAGTCTCCGCGAGAAGATCTGAAGATGGATTTGGTGGACGTGAAGGTGCACTTGGAAGAGTTTGCCAGTACCCCAGATCCCAGAAAGTTCTTTTCAGATACAGAAGAGTCCATATCAAAAACACGCGTCCTCGCTTCGCATTTGATTTCAGCGTTGGAGCTTTCAACTCTTTCAAACTCCGAACGGGCGGCTGCAGTCATGGAAGCTATTCGCCATGTGGGGCGTGCTGCGACGATCTCTGGCGACATGGTGAAATCTGACGCCATGATGGTATGCCAGGCGTCTTTGCAGAGCCACTACGACAGGCCAGACTGGTTTTTGGACTCTCTTGCTAAATGGCTCGCAAATCGTTTGGATGAAGAACTCGTTCATGAGCTCGGAAAGCGCCTTGCCAATTTCCAACAGAAGGACATGCTATGAAACGGGTACATCTTGATCATTTTAACCGCGAAGTCACCTGCACCTATCGCGGCGAGACTTACCGTGTTCGCGACAATGGTGCTGTCCTCAGACGCCGTAGAGTCCGTGCTCGCCTAAGGCCGTTGGATGAAAGATGGACATTCGGTCGCGCGAACAAGGAGCGCGGATACATGTATGTTGCATCCATACCGGTTCACCGGATTGTGGCGACGGCTTTCCACGGTCCACAGCCGTCAAAGGACCATATCGTCGAGCACATTGATACCAACCGGCGGAACAACCGGCCTGAAAACCTGCGTTGGGTAACCCGGCTCGAAAACATCCTTCTCAATCCAATCACGAGACGTGGGGTCGAACTTGCCTATGGCAGTATCGAGAATTTTCTGGCGAACCCTGCCCAGCCTACTTCGGGAAAACTTCCCCCAGACTTTGATTGGATGCGCTCCGTCACAAAGAAAGAAGCAGAGGAGTGCCGCAGGCGTCTCCTCGATTGGGCAAAGAGCGGGCGCATACCCTCTGGCGGGACGCTCGGTGAGTGGCTCTACAAATCACCAACCGAACAGTATGTCGAAGAGCCTGAGCCTGATGATCTGATCGAGTCCAGAACGCCGGGTGCGATCCAAAAAAACTGGAAGACGCCGAGCGAGTTTCCACTTTGCCCATCCGAAATCGGTGCGAACGCGCTGGACGAATATCGCGAGCGCCTCAAGAAGGGAGAGGTCTTTTCACGCAATGATTTTGGTGAATCGATAGTTGTTTCAGCGGAGCTTTCAGAAAGTTCGGAAACATTGGTTGTTCTATGCAAACATCCAGGCGGCGTCAAAGACTCGGCGCTTGCTCGGGTTTGGGTTGAAGACCGGCTTTTTGTGCATGAGAGCCTGGGCACGTTTTTCACCTTGGAAGGCGCAACAAAGCAATATGTCCTTAAGCGCGGGTTGAAATGGGAAGGTGGAGACACGATCGACGATTATTGTTGATCGGCTTACTGTGTAAATTTCAACCATCAGCAACCATCTTTTTTATCATTCTGGCTACCTTGTCCGAGTGTTTTGAAATGAGTGAGCGGATCGAAGGCGTGCGGATGAACTCCTCGATGAATTCAGCTTTGGAAGCACGGTATTTTGACATGATCCAGATAAACTCGACAGCATAATCCGGTTTCATTTTCAAAAGCGAGCGCCGGGCGTCACCGATTTCCAGACTGTTTTCGGGAAGCCATTTGGCGCCATTTTTTGCCAGGATATGAATCATCTTGATTTTTTCACGCGCCTTTTCATTGTCCAGGTTCTTGCTCGGTGTGCGCCCCTTCCTCCAACTATCCCAGTGATTAAAATCAAAAAACCAGCTCATGCCGGTAAGCAGGGCCTGAATCAGGGGCGTGCCGGAGTTTTCATATTCGGCCAGGTTGAATCCGATTTTAAGAAGCTTTTCCAGAAAATCGGATTTATCCGCACGGCAGGCCTGCAGCAATAACCCTTTCAGCTCCGGCCTGTTCGGATCAAGGCGGATTTGTTTAAGATTAAAGACATCGAAATGTTCTAAAGCTGCCGCAAGTTCCAGTGCGTACTGATCTTCATCCGGATCAGGCGCTTCGTCCCATGAATTAGGACCTCGGGTATAGGGATCTGCGCCGGCCCACAGCATGAGCGACACCCACTTTAGGTTTCCCTTTGTGCAGTGGTGACGCAGGGCCATGTCAGCCTGCTTTTGGAAGCTGGGAAAGCGATCCTTATTGGTTTTAAGGATGCCAAGGGCCGGGTAAATGCGATTGCTCAAAGCGTATGCAAGTGGATAGTCCGTTTCGACATCCGCGCCCTGTTCAATGAACCATTTCATGATATCAGGCTGATAGGTTTCAAAGACCGACGCCATGGAAACGGAACGGATGTCGGCGCCGTGCTCGACAAGCAGCTGGACTAAGTCCAGCCGGCGCTTGTGAAGGGCATGCTCCAGGGGAAAATACCGGGGCTCATTCATATCGGCCCCGCCGGCAAGCAGGACCTTGACCAGGCTGTGAAATCCCAGATCCATAGCCACCTCCAGGGGACTTTTCCGTCTGTATCCTGAAACCGATGGCGGAGGGTTTACTGGTTTTCCGGATGTAATCCAATCCTGAATTTCAAACAGCTTGCCGGCCTTGCACAAAGCAATCAATGGTTTGATTTCATCGTATGTCTCGGTGCGTTTCATAAAAGCACTTCCGGTTTACCATCGGGAGTAAGGGTATTCATTCCTCTTTTCCTCTTCCGGGCATTCCTCATCCAAGATCGACGCCGGGCTGGGGGTCAGGGGGTCCAGGCGGTCGGCCTGGTCGTGCGCCCAGCTGAGCCATTCGGAAAGGGGCTTTTCAAAGCTGATGGTAAGCTCGCCGGAAGCGGCAATCCTTTTGGTCTCGAAAATATATTCCCGGATAATCCGACTCTTTTTCCAGTTTTCGGCGTCGGAGACCAGCTTATTTACTCTGGCTTCTTCTTCAAGATATATGCGCCTGAGCTCGGCGCGTTTGAGCCGTTCCTCCTCAAGCTGCCTTTGCCGCTCCATTCTCCGGCGTTCTTCCTCCGCTCTTTCTCTGTCTTTTTCTATCTTTGCGGCAGCAACATCCACAAGTCCGTCAATGAAACTTTGGATGCGGTCCTCAAGTTTAGCTTTTATCCCATCTTTCCAGTTCTGCCGGCAGCCATAGATATAAAAACCCTCGGCTTCATGGATGGTAAGTGCGAGTTCTCCGGAAGGCGCCCGTTCCTCTACAAAGCGGCTGTGCCCAAATTCGTAGCGTCCGCTCAGGTTATGCTCCTCGGGTCTTTTGCTCCTGGTTGCCAGCTTTTCGCTGATCCGGAAGCTGATGGGCACTTCTTTAATTTTGGTCCGGGTATGCCCTTTGGACAGGTATACGTTAAAACCATGTTTTTCGAGAGTTTTAATGATCGTATCCATGATGCGAAGCGCGCGTCTTACACTTTCTTTTGACACGGAAATATCGAGGCAGCCCTCTTTCGGGGGATTCACAATCCCGATCTCGTTTGATTGCAGGCCGCTTAAAATTTCAGAGGATTGCTTTACCAGGGGGTGAGGGCTGGACAGCCTGTCCGGAACCACAATGGGCGCTTTCTCCAAATTTTGCATGCTTGCTGCCAACTCTTTGCGTCTGGATACATTCTGGCTGTGGGGATTGGGGGTGATGGTGATGGTAACATTCTCCCCGGCCGGCAGGGGTAGGCGTTTCATATTAATCCCGACCGCCTTTTTGGCCCAATATCCACGGGGAGGCTTGGGTATACGGTGTTTTCTGCAAATCTTGGCAAGCCCTCCATCGGAAAGACCGTATTCCTGCGCCAACCTAACGATGGGGGTTTCCCAAACCTTTTCATAAAGTTCTTTTCGACTAATAGTGACCATCTGCGCCTCGCTTCATGTTTATGTTTTATCGAAATTTTGCTGAACTTGACTAAAAAAGCGGCCTTGACAAAAAAGTCAAGCAGGCGATTTTAGGCAAGTTGCAAACAAAACGTATAAATTACGGATAGCGAATTTTCAGAAATTTAAAAAGCTCTGATTCTATGTGCATTTAACTCTTGACTTATTTGTTGCCAATTAATATAGTGTTGTCCAATTGGACAACATATTATAAATAGACAACATGAAACCCGAACAACAGATCATAAAAGAGCTGAAAATATCCCTAAAGCAGATTCTCCCCTTAAAGGGCCTTAAGATCGACATGAAATCGATTTTGGGCAGGGAAGAGTTCTTTGACTTTGATCTTGTCGCCCAAGTTGAGCATGAGGATTTGAGTTTCCGGTTGATAATTGAAGCTGCGGCCCAAAACAGCCTCCCTGTAATTAAAAACAAGATTGCCAGGCTCAAGGCGGCAGCCGCTGAGCATCCTGATGCAGTGCCTGTTTTGGCAGCGCGCTATTTGAGTCCTCAGCGGCGCAGCATGTGTCAGGATGAAGGCATCTGTTTCGTGGATCTTTCCGGAAACGTGTTCATAAAATTCAAGGGCTTCTATGTTGAAAAAATCGGCTTTCCAAACAAGTACCCAGAGGAAAGAATGGGCAGAGACCCGTTTTCAGACAAGGCCAGTCTGATCCTTCGGGCTATGCTTAAGGGCGGAGAGTATCTGTGGGGTGTTCGGGAATTGGCCCAAGAAATCCATCTCAATCCCGGATACATTTCCCGCATGGCCAGGGAACTTGAAGACCGGAATTATATCACGCGGCTGAAATCCAAATTAAAACTCCGAGATCCGGAAGGCATTCTGGATGATTGGGTCAGAAATTATAACTATAAAAAAAATCAACTTTTCGGTTATTTTTTGATGGCTGCAAGTTCTGCTGATATTTTGCAAAAACTTCGCAGTTTGGATGTCCCTGCGGGTGTTGATTACGCGCTCAGCGTCCAGGCCGGGGCCAATCTGGTGGCGCCCTATGCCGCCTTTCAGGAAGTTCATATTTACATCGACAATGAAAAGGCGCTGGCGTACTTTGAAAAACAGCTGAACCTCAGCAAGGCCGATCAAGGAGCAAATTTTTACCTGATGTTTCCCTATTACAAACACTCCGTTTTTTATGACAGCTGGATAGTAAAAAAACTTCGGGTTGTATCGGACCTTCAGCTATATCTGGATCTGCACGGATACCCGATCAGGGGGCTTGAGCAGGCGCAACATTTATTTGATAAAAAACTGAGGCATGTATTTGCAAGGCCGGAATCGCAATGAATGACCCGTTTATCGTCGGATTTCTCAAAACCCTCCGAATACTCAAAGATTATCTGCCGGTGATTGTGGTCGGCGGCGGATGGGCGCCGTTTATTTATTACCGCTATCTCTTGGGTGACAAAGCGCATGAACCCATACGTACGCGTGACATCGATTTTATGGTTCAGGAAGAGGTCCCGGTGATCGGTTCTAAAACGGTCGATCAATTGCTGGAAGAGGCAGGTTTTAAAACAGTTTTTAAGAGCAGGGATGTCCCTCCTCTTATTCACTATGAGGGCAACATCGAAGGGATGGATGTTGAAATCGAATTCTTGGCTGACCAAACAGGATCAAGACCCGACCTGGTTTTGGAAGTTCAAAAAGGGCTCCACGCAGAAGCGCTCAGATTCATATCCATTGTAATTGAAAATGCGGTTGAAGTCACAATTGAAGATACTGATTTTATGGGAGGCTTGCCTGCTCTTAAAGTAAAGGTTCCAACTCCTTCGGCATACATATTTCATAAGGGTCTGGTCTTTATACGTCGAAGAGACCGTGATAAAAAAGCTAAAGACCTTTATTATATTTTTGATATTATTACCGGCTGCAGCCGGATAAAGCCGGATATTATGGATGGTTTTGCCGGCCTCTCCAGAAAATATCCGGCATGGTTTCAAACGTTCATCAGGAATCTTAGTCTTTATTTCAAAACAATAAGTTCTGATGGCGTTTTGTGGGTGGCGGAACAACGCCCTTCGCTTGCATTTCCAGATCTGAACGCAGACCAGTTCAAACAATATGTATTGGCTGCATTCAGAGAATTTTTAAACGATCTTGATAAATTATAATCCTAAGACATCTTTCGGAGGTTGTAATCGGGGTAGGGGAGAGTAACCCACAAAGATTACTCTCCCCAAGTCATGTTGTTTAGATGTTGTTTGGCAAAAATTTAACTATCTGAAATAATTGGTAAAAACATGCCGAAACGTTGGTTCAAGTCCGGCCTTCGGCACCAGCACGCATTTATTAATGCGATTTCAGTTGTTACTGAAGTCGCTTTTTTTATTTACGCCGGTTTATGGTTGCCGTTCGCAATTTGGTTCATATCTTTCAGGATCGAAATAGCCGACATCAGGGCCTGTATTCTCTCCGGCCGATATGAAAAAAAGGAAACGCTATGGCCATTTATTTGCTTTTCCGATTAAGGCTGCCTTGCAATTTTTATATAAATATTCTAGTAAGGAGTTTCAGGTTTGTTTGTATCGGTAAAAAAGGATGATAGTTGATCGAAAATGGCCGCACGCTTGCCTGAATGACACAAACTACGACCCTCGCAAGGATTTTGGACGCAAATAAGGCGTATATAAAATAATTATTCATACCCCGGTGTGATAAATGAACAGGAGTTTCAATGGAAAAAACCCTTGCAACCCATAAGAATTATCGGTGGGCATTACTTTTCGCAGCTTTTGTAATTATGATGATTGTCAGTATCTATCAGTATTCCTGGTTTCTATTCGCCTATGCCTTTGAGAAACAATATGGCTGGTCGCTGGCGACCATCGGCCTGACATTTACCGTGTTTACTTACGCGGCAACCTTTATCCAACCCTTTTCCGGTTTTATCGCGGACACCTACGGTCCCCGCAAAGTCGCCGTGACCGCTACGCTGCTGGTGGGCCTGGGGTATATTCTGGCATCACGGGTCACCGCTCCGGGGATGCTCTATCTGTATTATGGTTTAGGCGGCATTGGCGTCGGCATTTTGTACGGTATTTCAACCGCCTGCGCCATTAAATGGTTTCCGGACAGAAGGGGGTTTGCAACCGGCCTGGTGGTGTTCGGCTTCGGGGCCGGCACCGCTTTGTTCAACTGGTTTATCGAGAAATTAATTGAAACCAGGGGGCTGTCGACGACCTTTCTGTATCTGGGTGCGGCAATGGTAATACTCTTGATTCCGCTGTCGCTCCTGTATCAGTACCCGCCCAAAAATCCGGAGTTAAAACGGGATAAAGACAATGCAAAGGTTGACGCATCCGGCGATTTTAAGCCGATGGCCATGTTGCAAACCTATCAGTGGTATCTGATTTATTTTTCATTTGCCTTTACAATTTCAATCGTTTTAATATTTGGCGCCCAGATGAAAATGGTGGCGAGAGAATACAACATCCCCCATAATTATTTCAGTGTCCTGATGGTCCTCTTCCCCCTTGGAAACGGTTTAAGTCGCGTCGTGGCCGGCGCAATATCGGATAAAATCGGAAGAGAAAAAACCATGGTAATTTTTTATTCCCTTTTAAGCGTGTCGATCCTTTGCTTTGTGATGTTTGCCAAAACGCCGCTACTCTTCGTTATTATCGTTTTTGTAGCGGCATTGCTGGGAGGCGCGCCCTTTGCGCTTTATCCGGCCACGATTGGAGATTACTACGGCGCGGGCTATTCCACGACAAACTACGGTATTACGTATACGGCCAAAGCGTTTGCCGGCATCATTTCCGGCTGGTTCAGCGGCTATCTGGTCATGCGTTTCGGTTCATATAAAATTCCGCTGGTATTGGTGGCCATCTTCTGTGTTGTTGCCGCTGTGATATCAACGCCGAAATTTATGAAACCACCCAAAAAAGAATAAAGCGGTGAATGGATACAGTTCAAACCATCGGATGGATATTGCTCCGTGAGTGTTTTTACGGGGAAAATCCAAGAAGGTTTAAAAAAGACTTGTCTTTTTGTAACTTTTAAAGCTATTTTGACATATTATCTTCTAGATATTTAGAAATCCTATCAAAAAAACAAATCGAGGTGAACACAGGAGGTCAGGATGCCGTGATTTAGAATTGCGGGGAAAGCATTTACGGCAATCGGTGATTGCGGGTTTTACGATTTTATTCTTTTAAAATTTATCAACATCACCACAAAGGAGGTCGAAATGCGTAAGAGAAACTTGATCACAACCATCTGCCTTGTTCTTTCTATGGCGCTGCTGCTCCTGCCGGTTTTTGCGTCGGAAACGCAGGCGGCAGACAAAATCGGCTGGGTCGGTCCGGTCTACAAGGAGTTGTCCGACAGTCTCACCAAGGGATTTAAAGAGTACTACAAGAAGACCTATAACAAAGACGTGGACATTACGTTTGTTCGTCCTGGTGGGTGGCCGGTCTGCCTGGACAAGGTCAGGGCCTGGGGTGACAAACCCGATGCCGACATTTTTCTGGGGGCCGGTGCGCCGGCCCATGAGGTCTTGAAAAAAGAAGGGCTCATCGTGCCTTACCGGCCAAAGGGCTGGGACAAGGTTCCGGCCGAGTGGCACGGAATGAAGGTAAAGGATAGCGGTGATCTTTGGACCTGTTTCTCCCCCTGGATCGTCACCAACCTCTACAACGAGAAAGTCCTGAAAAGCCTGCGCCTGCCGCCGCCCAAAACCTGGAAAGACCTGCTCAACCCGATTTACAGAGGCAACATTGTACATACCCTGCCGTATGCCTCCGGCACGCAGCACGAGGTGGTGGAAATCCTCCTCCAGGGATTCGGGGAAAAAGAAGGATGGGCCTATAACCGATTGTTGGCGGCCCAGTTGGCCCGTTTTTCCACCGGCAGCACGGACACTACTCACACGATCAGCCGTGGCGAAGTGCCCATCGGGATCGCCCAGCCCCAGATGAACGCGATGGTTGCCCGCAAAGACGGCTATCCGGTGCGGGACCTGCTCCCCGACAAAACCATCCTGGTTCCGGAAGCGGTGGCGTTGCTGAAAAATGCGCCCAATGAGGCGGTTGGAAAAATATTCCTGGACTGGCTGTTCAGCATGGAGGGTCAGAAATATGTCCTCGAAGGCGGTTACTTCACGGCCCGGACGGACATTAATTTTTCCGAATGGGAAAAAGAAGGCGTCTCCATGGCCAAGCACGCCAAGGAGGCGCTGGGCGTTGATAACTTCTGGGATCTGAAGGTCGGGTTCATCGAATACGATCTGGATCTTGCCACGAAGCGATGGGACGAAGTCAACCGCTACTACGAGTATGAGATTTACAGAAAGTGGGGCGAGTTGAAAAGCAGCCTGTTCTTGATAGAAGAAGTTGAGGGAGAAGTTGGTGCGGCCAAAGCCCAGAATAAAGACATTACGAAAGCTGAGTCGAAAATAAGAGAAGCCAGAAAGCTCTTTGAGTCAGACGGAGACTATGCAGGAGCCCGTCTGGCTGCATCGGAGGCACGCGCTCTCCCCGCTGCAGCGGGTTTGCCGACGGGACTCATCTTGGCAATAGTTATAGCTGTCTTGATTTCAGTGACGGCAGTGATAATCGCGCTGCGACGGCGACGCGCGTAGCGAGAATTATCCCAATTCGACCGAATACTCTCTATGCATAAAGTGCGGGCAAGCTACCATTCGCCCGCACATTATGTAGTAGACAGGAAAGGATATGACATGCCGCGCGGCAATATCTTTCTGGCATCATTTCTATGGCTGATCATCGCCTTTCTCGTGATTTATCCCCTGTCGTTTCTGGTGTTGGAAAGCTTTAAAATCGCCGGCACCGACAGCTTCGGCATCAACAATTACCTGGAATTCTTCCAGGACACGTATTACCTCAAAACCTTTGGAAATACCCTGGTACTGAGCACCCTGGTGCTCTTGACGACCACCTTATTCGGTGTGCCGCTGTCCTATATTATGGCGCGCTACCGGCAGCGGGGCAAAACGGTTTTCACGGCCCTGATCCTGCTGCCGATCGTCTTGCCCGCCTATGCCGGCGTGTTTGCATTCATCATTTTTTTCGGAAAATTCGGCACCCTGAACCTGCTTTTAATGGAAGCAGGCCTGACCAAGGCCCCAATCAACTTCATCTACGGGCTGCATGGCCTGGTATTCGTTCAGGCCCTGCACATGCTTCCGTTCATCGTCCTGAGCCTTTCCGCGGGCTTTACCAACATCGACCCTTCTTTTGAAGAAGCTGCCGAAGTCGAGGGCGCCAGCGGCTTCCGGAGATTCTTCACCATCACGCTGCCGCTGTGCACGCCGAATTACCTGGCCGGAGCCGTCATCGTATTCCTCTGGCCGTTTACGGACTGGCTGACGCCGCTGATTTTGGGGCAGGTGGATTTTCTTCCCTCGGTTGCATACATCAACATCGCCTATCACTTTACCGATGTGCATCGCAAGTACATGGGGATTGTGGCGGTGGTGGTTTCCTCCCTTGTTTGCATTGCCCTCTTTTTACTTGCCAGGTGGTGGGTTGAGAAGCGAAAGTATACCGGTCTTTCAAAGGGGACAACGTCCGAAGGCCGGGTGATCGAGCCGGGACCGGTACTCAAAGCCGGTGCATACGGGTACATGATTTTCATCGCCCTGCTGGTTCTGCTGATCCCGGTCGTCTTGGGGTTATCGGCTTTTTCCAGAAGATGGGTCTTTGAACCGCTCCCGACATACTGGACCCTTGAAAATTTCAGGGTGATCCTGCAGGAGTCCCCGGGTCTGATCAAAAATTCATTCGTTTTCAGCGGAATCGCCCTGCTTTTCGGGGTCGCCTTTGGCCTTCCGGCCGCCTATATTATCGTGCGCACCCGGGTTCCGGGTAAAGACGCACTTGACTTTGTGATCACACTGATGCTGGCCTTCCCGGGCATGGCAGTCGGCGTGAGTTACATGCTGGCCTTCTGGGAGGGCATCCCCCTGGCAACGCATTGGATTATCATGCCCCTGGCCCTATTTGCCCGCCGGCTTCCTTATTTTTTGCGAATGGCCCATTCCGCCTATCTGCAACTGGATATTTCGCTGGAGGAGGCTTCGGAAGTATCCGGGGTGGGAAAGGTTCAAACTTTCATGCGGATATCTTTGCCGTTGCTGGTCAAAGGGGTCCTTGTGGGCGTTGTGATGTTTTTCATCATGGCGTTCCAGGAAATTTCCACAGCGATATTCCTCTATCGAGGCGGATGGGAAACCCTGCCCATCGGCATCTATCTGAACTGGCACCGTGGCATGGAATTCGGTATCGCCGCTGCCATGGCGTTTATGATGATCGTGATCACCTTTATTCTGCTGTTGATCATTGCCAGAATCGGCGGCGGGATCCTCAAAGCGGCCTGGGGTCCCGGCGGCAAGTAACGATTGGAACCCGCATAAGGTTATTTAAAAGTGTTCCTGACATCAAGGCGACGACTGAAGGAGATAAGTTAGATGGCATTTATCGAAATCCAGAACCTGTTCAAATGTTTTAAGAGCGTCGTGGCGGTGAATCACATCCAACTGGAGGTAAACCAGGGCGAAATGTTAACGCTGCTGGGACCCAGCGGATGCGGCAAAACCACCACCTTGCGTTGTATCGCCGGATTGGAGCGGCCGGATGAGGGAGATATCGTTATTGACGGCAAACCGATGCTCTCAAAAGGGTTTGTCCCGCCGGCCAAAAGAGGCATCGGCATGGTTTTTCAGAACTATGCCGTATGGCCGCATATGAAGGTGACCAA
The DNA here is from genome assembly GCA_029211065.1 of Desulfobacterales bacterium. NCBI lineage: Bacteria > Pseudomonadati > Thermodesulfobacteriota > Desulfobacteria > Desulfobacterales > Desulfobacterales bacterium. The sequence goes on along the minus strand of JARGFK010000059.1, from coordinate 17,183 downwards.
CAATATTGTTTACGGTCTGAGGCTTCAGGGATTGTCCCGGCAGACTATCCGGGAAAGGGCGCAACAGGTGCTGGATTTGGTCGGTTTAGAGGGCCTGGGAGACAGATACCCGTCGCAGCTCAGCGGCGGCCAGCAGCAGCGGGTGGCCCTTGCGCGGGCGCTCATCAGAAATCCCAAAGTATTGCTGCTGGACGAGCCGTTGAGCAACCTGGATGCCAAACTCAGGGAAAAAATGAGATTTGAGATCAAGAGCCTGGTTAAACGCATGGGCATTACTTCGGTCTACGTCACCCACGACCAGGCCGAGGCCATGGTGATGTCGGATCGAATCGTAGTCATGAATGCGGGAAACGTGGAGCAAATCGGCACGCCCGACGAGATATATGACAAGCCCGCCAATAGATTTGTGGCTGACTTCATCGGCACCATGAACTTTATCCCGGGTGAGGTGGTCCAGGTCCTTGGGGATACAGGCGCGGTTTCTGTGCGCACTGAATTCTGCGAGAAGTTGCTGTGCCGGATCTCTGCCGGCAAGGCAGCGGCAGCGGGCGAAAAAATCTATGCTTCCATTCGCCCCGAGGATGTGGAAGTGTTCGCGCAGCCGCCCCAAAGCGGGGAGAACGTGTTCAAGGGCGCCATTGCACATAAGGCCTACCTGGGCAACTTTTTGTTCCTTTTCGTCAATGTAAACAGCTCCATGATCCGGGTGCAGGTTTCCCATCACCTGCCGCAGGAAGAGGGCCAGGAAGTCTACCTCTCTCTAAACCCGCAAAAATGCATGATTCTGACATGATCCTGAATTTTCCAATTATATTCTGATTTTTTCTAATTTTTTATACAGAATCCCATTGCTCATATGTCAGACATATCGACGGTTTTTTAGCTGGCTGATATCCTGGGGGCTGGGGAGATATATGAAACAATCAAATCGGCCTCTAACTTTCTCATCGCTTCATAGCATCCCAGCCATACAGTCTCCCAGCATCCAAGCCTTTAAGCCGCCCAGCTTACTTGCTCATCAGCTCTTACTTTTTTGCCTTGGGCCGTGAGCCCTGAGCCGTTCTTTTTTTGCCGTGCACCTTCAGCCTTCAGCCTAACTCCCTTAGCCGTTCTTTTATTGACATATCCTTAATGAATATATATTCATTATCAGCTAATATTCTCAGCCATACCGTGTTCTTTCCATCGCACCGACAACCTGAGTCATAGGTAGCGTTTTGAACAAGGGACAAAACATCTTCCAGACAGCCACTCGCCTTTTGCCCGGCCGGGTTTTAGAGTTAATAGTACCTTACGAATCGCAAGGGAATTATCAGATTGCTTGCAGCGCATCAGGAGGGGTATCGCGCCCTGGAAAATTGCTCCGGCTCATTAGCTCGGAAATTTACCGAAGCTGCCCTATCTTGAGGTCACAAATTGTGATCTCAAAAAAAAGGAAAACTAACAGAAAAGGCAAAAAATAGTCATAAAATAAAACCGGGGCGTTTTAATCAAGAACCGGGTTTGATCCAAGGTATTGAGAAGGAATTTGAAAATGGGTGAAGCGGAACGCAGAAAAAATCCACGGCACGAAATTAAACTCGGGGTAACCATTCGCAAAAATGGCGAAAATGTTCCCGCGGCAATGATCAATATCAGCAGGGGCGGCGTCGGTTTGATCTCAGACCGAGAAATTCTCCCTGGAGAAAAGGTCAATATCACTTTGGATTTTGTCGAGGACCATGCCATCCGCGGGACAACCCGGTGGGAGAAACTTACCACCAGGGAGGGCCGGACGATTTATCGGATCGGCGTCGAGGCCGATCAGGCCCTTGTTCCGGAAAATCTCTGGAAAGACGTACTCCCTGAAACAGGCAATGATGAATAGCATTAGAAATATCAAATATTCCAGGAGGGGATAATTTAATCAAGAGACAAGAGCAGATTTATCCTGTTAAATCTTTTTTCAGTATTTAACGGGGACTTGACCCCTTTTCTATAATCTTTACCTCGCTTGCCGGGGTCAGCTCTTCCATAGAAGAATACGACCATCTATGTGTAGGGAGTTTACCGAAAAATTTGAACATGTAACTTGTCAGGAACTTCTGGGTATTGATTTTTCCGTTCCCGGCGCCTATCAGCTATTTCGAAGTTCCGAAATAGCTGAAAATAAATGCTATCAATATGTCTATTTCGTCATCAAAAAACTCTATGCGCTTGAAAATGAGGCGGAATCCAGAAAGGATTTCATCTAATGGATACGACAGTTCCTGTTGAACGGATTACCAGTAAAATATATTTCATTCGAGGTCAAAAAGTTATGCTGGATCGTGATCTGGCCGAGCTTTACGGAGTTGATACCGCCCAACTCAAAAGAGCTGTTAGACGGAACATAGACCGTTTCCCCAAAGATTTTATGATCGAATTGACTAAAAAGGAGATGGAAGATTGGAGGTGCCAATTTGGCATCTCCAATTCTGATAAAATGGGATTAAGATATGCTCCTTTAGCCTTTACGGAACAAGGTGTCGCGATGTTGTCAAGTGTCCTTAGGAGCAAGCGTGCTGTTCAGGCGAACATACAGATCATGAGGGCCTTTACTCAGCTTCGTCGGATGTTGTCGACTCACGAAGATCTCAAGAAAAAAATCGAGACTATGGAAAAAAAGTATGACCAGCAGTTTCAAATCGTTTTCGAGGCCATAAAGCAATTACTTGAAACCGAGTCGAAGCCTCGTAAGCGAATAGAATTCACGGTCAAGGAAAAACAGAAAGCATAAGGGAAAGGGGTAAAAAGGGCATGAAACCTGGGGTATTTAAATCAAAAATCAAGGTTTGACCCCATTTATATCTGCGGATTTCCTGATCCTATCCTTGGCTGCGGTAAAATCGGAAAACTTGGCTTTCCCTTCCTGGATGCTTTTTTTTCTTGCCGATAAGACCTTCTCATGCCATGGAGGTGAAGATACAGATTCAGGGTTGCGGCAGAGATCATCCCAGATTTGCTCCATTGCCACAATTTTGTCCTCGGTCGTCATTTTGTCCAAAGGTAAAACGAATCCCATATGTTCCTCCTATTGAAATTTTTTATGTAATTATACCGCTTTCCATAATAAAGTTCCGAAACAATGAATTGCGGTATAAGCGGTTGTAGAAAAAACCGTTGGAATGACGGAACGTTTTTTTGACAACCGCTTTAACGGTTCCGGGCATTCAAAAGGTGGTTCTAAAAATTGAAGAACCCTGCAGTCCCGCCTTGGCGGGACAGGGAATCTTCGACCGTAAGGATTTTTGATCTAATTTTTAGATTCGCTCGCTAACCCCGCAGCCCCGCCCCGGCGGGACGGGGAATGCGCTCGCTGTTGCGGTTCAAGATGATTCATCCGCCCGCTTCATGGTGCGGCAGGCGACTACGTCGATACCCTTCTCACCCATGAAGTCCCTGATCAACACCTGACCCATTTTAACCGGCGCTTGTAACTTCAAGGCTTGGATTTTACGCACAGCTTCCAGGACCTGATCCTTATGAATTGGCTTGCAAGTCCTTATCGGCAGACGCGGCCACATGGCGCCGGAAATGGCAACGGTAGTGCTCAAACTCCGGCGCGGATCAATAAATTCCTGGTGGGCATACTTGGCGCCGCGGTCGCATTCGTACCCGGATACTTCTTTTATCGTGTTGCCATCATGTTCGAGATGCAGGGGGCATCCGATGGGGCAGCCGATACAGGTGTATTGTTTGGCTTCAGTCATTGCGTTCTTCCTTTGCCAGGGGCAAAATATCAATCCGCAGGCTGTCTCCGTGGAATTTATCCAGCAGATCCGGCTTTAGCTTTAACATGATCATTTCAGCCGGAAAAACAAAGCGAAGCTTTTTTTCGATCAGATTGCCCACCCGGATTTTACAGGGTTTCATGGGGGCCTTGCAGCGCAGGTATACGGTATGCTTATGACCTGGGTTGAGGGTGTGGGGGACACAGTAGCGTACATTTTCCCCGGGAAGCAACTGGATATTGTCACCGGGCCGGCGGACCCCCCGGGACAGTTCGGCCGCAAACCGGCCGGCCAGCAGGGATTCGTTGGTGACAAAATCAACCAGGTCGTGCACATGCAGCACATTGCCGCAGGCAAACACCCCCGGCATGCTGGTTTCCAGGGTGCTGGAAACCCGCGGGCCGCCGGTGGCGACATCCAGGCTGATTCCCAGGTTCTGGGTCAGTTCGTTTTCCGGAATCAGGCCGATGGATATCAGCAGCGTATCGCAGGGGACGTCCCAGGCCCGGGCCAGATCCGGTTTAAGGTCCTTGCCCACCGGCGCCACCGTAATTTTTTCGACCCGGTCACGGCCATGAATGGCAGCAACCGTGTTGGACAGGTGAAGCGGTATATTAAAATCGTTCAGGCATTGAACCACGTTGCGGGAAAGCCCGTTGGAATAGGGCATGAGCTCGAAAACGCCGACCACCTCGCAGCCTTCAAGGCTCAGGCGCCGTGCCATGATCAGCCCGATATCGCCGGAGCCTAAAATGGCAATTTTTTTGCCGGGCAGGTACCCCATCAGGTTTACGAATTTCTGGGCCAGGCCGGCCGTGAGGATGCCGGAGGGACGCGTGCCGGGAATGCGGACCGCACCCCGGGTGCGTTCACGACACCCCATGGCCAGAACCACCGCCTGGGCCTCGACGGTCAGGATGCCCCGCTTTTCATTGATGATGCGCACTTTTTTAATGCCGTCGGAGTCTGCCGCGATCCTGGATACATAGCTGGCGGGCAGGATATCCACATCATGGTCGATGACCTTTTCGATGAAACGCTGGGCATACTCCGGCCCGGTGAGTTCCTCTTTAAAATAGTGCAGGCCAAACCCCGAGTGGATGCATTGCAGCAGGATGCCGCCGGCTTCAGGTTCGCGGTCCAGGATTAAGACCTTGTCTTCACCGTAATCTCGGGCGCCCAGGGCCGCCCCAAGTCCGGCAGGCCCGCCCCCGACCACCACCACCCCGTATTTTTTTTCAACGCGTCCTAACATATTAATTAACACCTTAAACTTACAGCTATGCTGATGGTCCAAGCTATGCTTTGCGGGAATGAGAATTACTTGTTCTCTCACCCGCTCTCCCGCAGAAGCGGGATCGCTTGAGCACACAGAGAGCACAGAGGAAATTATTTATGATCTGATTCGCTGAGAGGGCGAATCAGATCAAGCATCAGCCCTTTCGGGGCCATCTTTATGATGATAACTGGATCAATGGTTGTAACATTCGAACTGAACCGCGTAGTGCGGTGGTTTGGACAGAATCCGGATACCTGTCCCGAAAGATAGCGGGATCAAGGATTCTGTCCAAAAATCTTAACCCTCTGTGTTCTCAGCGATCTCTGTGAGAGACAGAAAATACAACATTGTGGACCCTTTTAGGGTCACCCTTAAGCCACCCCTTTTAGGGGTGGTTGTTAACTTGTAATTTCAATAAGTGAATGAAATTCCAACAAAGCAAATCCCTTCTGGAGTCGAATATTGACACTAGTTGTCCATTTTTTTGACGATCCAGGAGTCTCCGCCGCGCTTGGTAACCTTTTGAAGTTCCTGCTCCAATCGTTTGGCCAGAATGTCCATACAGCGGGTCGTGCAGAACCCGCCCTGGCACCGTCCCATTCCCGTGCGGCTGCGGAATTTGATCCCGTCCAGGGTTCTGGCGCCGTGGTCAATGGCTATCTGAACTTCGGCCTCCGTCACCAGTTCACACCGGCAGACCACCCTGCCGAAGAGGGGATTTTTTTCAACCAGGTCGAGTTGCTGCGCGTCACTTAACGTGCTGAACCGCGGCGGGCCCGGCAGTTGCGGCTTGAAGTCTTCCTTTTCCCTGCAAACCAGCCCTTCATTCATGAGGATATCACGGACATATTCGGCAATGGAAGGGGCCGAGGTAAGCCCGGGGGATTGGATGCCGCCTACATTGATAAAGCCTTTGATGCGGGTCGGTCCGATGATGAAATCATTGGTATTGCTGACGGCGCGCAGCCCTGCAAATTCAGTAATGGTATCCCGTTCGTTGATGGCGGGACATATCCGGCTGATAAATCCGAACACCTGATCGGAGCCCGGGTAAGTGGTGGAAACATCGTAGCGGTCTTCGATGTCCTCTGCGGTGGGACCGACCATGATGGTGCCGTCAAAGGTGGGAATAATCAGAATCCCCTTGGTATTTTCACTGGGTATGGGGAATATGAGTCTGCGGACAAGCCCCTTGAGTCGTTTGTCCAGCAGGTATTCTTCACCTTTGCGGGGTTTGATGGTGAAATCTTTTAAACCGACCATTTCAGCGATCTTATCCGCAAAAACACCGGCACAGTTCACCACAAAGCGGGATTTGACGTGTTCCTGGGGGGTATGGAGAACGAGTCCGTTGTTTTCAATGGAAATCTTCTCAACCGGACTGTTTACTTTCAGTTCAACACCGTTATGAACGGCATTTTCGCACAGCGCAAAGGTTAGTTCGTAGGGATTGACCACACCTGCCGAAGGCGCAAACAGCGCAGCAGTTAGTGTATGGGAAAGGTTGGGTTCCTCGGCCTGGAGCCTTTCCCGGGGCCATATTTCCAACCCTTTAACCCCTTTTGCTTCTCCCTGTTTTTTCAATCGTTCTAATTCCGGAATTTCCGCTTCGGCGCCGGCCACAACCAGTTCACCGATTCGCCGAAACCCAAAATTTAGCTCCTTGCACAGGGTGTCAAACATTTCATTGCCGCGAACAACCAGCTTGCCTTTTAGCGTGGAGGGTGAACTATGGTGTCCGGCATGGATGATGCCGCTGTTGGTCTTTGAAGAACCGAAGCCGACTTCAGCGTGTTTTTCAATTATGACGATGCGTAGTCGATAGCGGGAAAGTTCACGCGCGATGGCGCAACCGGTTATCCCGCCTCCGATGATGGCGACATCATAGGTCATAGTATTTCCGAATTAACTATTGATTTAGGCCGAGTTGGTGTGGCGTTTATCTGTTGACAAATTGTCATAAAGGGGTCCCAGTGTTCAGGGGGTCAAGTTCAAGCTTGACTAATCTGTTCAGAGCGTTGTAATTAGCTGAAAAATTACTTGACAATACTATTATTTAATTGATTTCTCAATAAAAAATTGCGGGCTGCAACCTAAATTGATGTTGGTTTCCGTGTTGACGGAAACTCCCTGCTGCCGGCGTGAAAAAATCGGGACAAAGAGATCTTAATGGAACCGTTTAGGCAGTTTCCTGAAAATTTCAAGACGGGCATTCGCTACATTCTGACCGATATCGACGACACCCTTACGATAAAAGGCCGTCTGCCGGCCGTTGTTTTTGTCGCCATGGAGCGTCTACAAAAGGCTGGGGTCCGCATCGTCCCGGTCACCGGCCGGCCGGCCGGATGGTGTGATCACATGGCGCGGTTCTGGCCGATAGATGCGCTGGTGGGTGAAAATGGGGCTTTCTATTTCAGATATGATAGGCGCCTAAAGACGATGATCCGGCGGTATTGGAAATCCGAAGCGGATCGAAAAAAAGATCGGAAAAAACTGGAAAAGATAAAAAAGGAAATTCTGAAAAAAATTCCCGGCTGCCGGGTGGCGTCTGATCAGGCCTATCGGGAGGCGGACCTGGCAATCGATTTTTGTGAGGATGTGCCGCCGCTTCCGAAAAAAACGGTTAGAGATATTGTGCGCCTTTTTGAAAAGTCCGGCGCCCAGGCAAAGATAAGTTCGATCCACGTCAACGGTTGGTTCGGGACCTATGACAAGCTATCCATGACCCGCATGCTATTCGAAGAGGTGTTCAAACAAACCCTCGATGAAATCAAAGAAAGGGTTATTTTTACCGGAGACTCCCCCAACGACGCCCCCCTGTTTTCTTATTTTCCCCACAGCGTCGGTGTTGCCAATGTCATGCATTTTAAGGGCCGGCTGGCCTGTGACCCCGCATGGATAACCCGCAAGGCCGGCGGGGACGGGTTTGCCGAAATGGTAGATGTGCTTCTGACGTAAGACGCGGCAGTGAATCGTGATCAGCGGTTCGAGTGCAGCCGTTCGATGTTCCCTTTTAACTGAGCGATTTCAACGCCCAGACCGACACACTTCATGCCGAACATGCATTTTTCAGCGTCGTCATCTTCAAGATAGGTCTTTAATTGATGATTGTCTTTTGTTAAGTAGACCACCCAGGCCTTTTGGGACTCGTCATACGCTGTTTTGATGTCCAGGCCGCAGGCCCCGATATCCGGATATATCTCCCGTATTTTTTCGCATAATGCGGTTTTATCAATCATGGTTTGCTCCTTTAGGTTCTATGGCCAGGATCCCGGGGTGTGCCGCCAAATCGAAAATACCGTCACCCGTTTTCTGTCAAATTCTCCATACCAGGATTCATGATGGGCGATATCTTCAATGACATAGAGAACATGAATTTCCGCACCATATTGTTGCGTTATGGATTGGACATAGGGAAGGGCTTTTTCGGCGCTCTTTGAAAAATCCGTCGGCCAAAGTATTTTTTCTATTTTCATGGTGTTATCTCCAGTTATTTTAAATTTTTTGAGTTCAATCAAAATTCTATTTATAAAGTAACTATTTAAAGGTGCTTGTAAAGCGTGGATAAAATTCAGCAAAGAGTCACTCTGAAAGTGCTTCCCGAATGCAGTACTCAATGGAATTACAAAAAAAGCCAACAAGTGTTCAGAATAGTATACTTTTTGGCGCTAAAACGTGTAACGTATAAACGAAATTATATGTTTTAACCATCTGATATATAGACAAATATATTAATATAATTTTTTTTGGTACGATCGTTGCTTGTAATTCCCATAGGATTGCAATCCTGCCTGAATATCATATTTTATAATCGGATAACGATATGAATCAAAACCCAAAGTCGGCGAGGGCTGCCCGCGCAGAGAAAAAAAACGAATCTGAAACCCGGGCCATTAGCGCCCTAAACCAGTTCAGAGGTCCGGTTTGCATTTTTGGAAAACCGGTAGCCAGTGACATCCTTTTTTCCAATCACAGGGGCATCTACAAAAAAAAGGTCGAAAAACGTCAACGGCGGCTGCTGATCAAAATTCCTTTTATCAATTCCTTTCTCGAAGAGGGTGAACTGATCACGCTCATCACCAGCGGCTATGCACCGCTGACAAGGCTCGAACGCTTCCTGCTTCGATACCTGACCGTTTTCCAGCGGCGGGCGCTTTTTGTTTTCACAGACCGGCGAGTGCTCTATATCCCCACTACGTTCACTTATGGCTATCGCTATTCTGTCGCGGAAATTCGATACGCCAACTGCAAAAGCATCCAAATCATCGGACGATCCCTGGTCTTTATGTTCCCGAACGGAGGGTTCGAACAATTTCCCTATATTGCGCGGAAAGAACGCCGGAAACTGCAGGCCATTGTCGTCAACTTTGCCCTGGGAGGGAGTCCGAAAGGATCGCCGAACATGACCTACCTATGTGCGCGATGCGGTGCCGCCATTCCGAATAACAGTGCGTCATGTCCGAAATGCCGGCTACGATTCTGGACCGCTGCCAAGGCGGGAAAGATGGCGCTGCTAATTCCCGGAGGCGGGTATTTCTATATGGACAACACCCTTTATGGTGTTGCCGGCGCCATCCTGGAATTACTTCTTGCCGTTTTGTTGATTCTTTCGGTTGTTGATATGTACCACGGATTCAGTGGGAGCGTTCCGGCTGCAATCCTGCTGAGCCTGGCCCTGGCAGGGACAAAAGCAGTTTCATTTTTTTACTCCCAGGACTTGGCGCAGGGATGTTTCCCGGACTTGGAACAGCTGCCTTCGTTAAAATCATAGCACGGAACTGATATTCACACCTGTGGAAAGGAGTATGTAACAGAAATGTTCCCAAATTTATTCCGAGAAAAGCCTTAAAAACCGCCCTGAACTGATGCGGGTTTTAAAGGATAAAAATATCCTGCGATGACATTGTTTCCATTAATGCGGATAGATCCCTAATATATAGAATTCATATTCCATGGGGCCGTCGAGCGTATCCTTATATTTTTGCTCCAGTGATTTTCTTTGCGGGCTGTTTCTCCAGTTGTTCCAGCTTTCCAGGGATTGCCACAGGGAGGCAACCACAACCCTATTGGGATGATCTTGGTCCCACATGGTTTCAGAGGAAATATACCCCTCCTGTTCCATGGCCCCAAGACGCGCTTCACGAATGGCTTTGGAAATTTCGACCACATCGGCTTTTTTAAATTTTCTTTTAATTAAAACCTTGACTGCCATGATGATCTCCTTTCTTTGTTTGTTAAATGATACTTTTATACCGCTTTCCATAATAAAGTTCCGAAACAATGAATTGCGGTATAAGCGGTTGTAAAAAAACGGTGGGATAACGGGATGTTTTTTTGACAACCGCTATAACAAAATAAGAGCGTTCATCACAGAAAATCAGTAGATTTGGTGATAGCAGAAGAATAGAAACGGCGGAAATTCAGGCTGGTACCAGAAGAGATACTTGATACAATAGAGAAGTGCTGTGGAAAAGTCAACCCCGAAGGGATATTTTAATTGATTATGTCGTCTTTAATTTTTCTGTGAAAAGCCGCCAGAATCGGTTTTGATCCCGCCCCGCAGCTGATGACGGATCTGAGAGCCTCTTCCACCGATATCGGCACCGGGTGAACATATTCCTTCTTCATATGCAGAATATAGCCGGTCGTCGGATTGGGGCCGCACGGAACAAACACGGTGTAGCTGCCGTCCGGGTGGGTGTCGGTGATAAAGGCAGTCATGAGGCTTTCATCATTAAAAGCCCGAACCAGCGCCACCGAGGAAAAAGGGGTCGAATCTCTATCGAAAAACTGGGTGACCGTCAGCTTGATTGTGTGGTAGCCGGGTATAAGCTTTGAAAGACGCATGTCTATATGCTCATGAATAAAGCGCCCTATTTTTGTTTTAACGACGGCACCGACAATGAAACAGGTGGATAGTATAATGCCCAATACAATCACGTCTGCGGCAAGTTCCTGAAAATGGGATCTGGCAACCACGAGACTGGTAAGGGGTTGAATAATCCGAAGAAAGAAATTAAAGATCCACTTGAAAATCAGAAATAAAATGGTGATGGGCAGAATAACGGCAATTCCGCCGATTAAAGAAGTTTTAAAAAATTTATTCATTCTGCTCATGGTTCAATACTCACTTTTAGAACGATTGGGACCAGCCGCAATAACAACGAACCCATAGTTTCATATTAAAGTTTTAAAATCAACAGCGCCTGCCGATGCTCAGGTAAGTAAACCCCAACTTTTTCATTTCCACGGGATCGTAAATATTGCGTCCGTCGACAACAATCGGCTTTTTTAAAAGGTCCTTAATGGTCTGCATATCCAGATTCCGGAACTCATCCCATTCGGTGACGAGAATCAGGGCGTCACAGTCCCGAACGGTTTCATAGGGATCATCAAAAAAACGGACATCTTTTAAGACCTTTTTGGCATTGGGGATTGCGATGGGGTCAAAGGCATGGATGGAAGCTCCCAGGCGCTGCAACTCTGCAATGATTTTCAATGAGGGGGCATCACGGATATCGTCTGTTTTGGGCTTAAAGGAAAGACCCCAGACGGCCACACGGCTGCCGCTGATGTCCAGTACGGATTTGAGCTTTTCCACCACCACGGTTTTCTGGCGTTCATTGATTTGGTGGACCGCTTCAAACAAATCGGCATCGCAGCCGTGCTGCTTCAGGGTGGCAATGAGCGCTTTGACGTCCTTGGGCAGACAGCTGCCGCCGAAACCCAGACCGGCATAAAGGAATCTCGGGCCGATGCGGCTGTCTAGACCCAGTCCCCGGGATACGGCTTTGATGTCCGCTCCGGTTTTTTCACACAGAAGGGAAAGCTGATTCATAAAGCTGATGCGGGTCGCCAGCATGGCGTTGCTGGCATATTTGATGATTTCAGCGCTGCGGATATCGGTAACCATTATGGGGCGGTCGGTCCGGGCGACCGAACGGTAAAGTGAGGACATGATTTCCCGGGCCTTGTCGCTGTCGGTTCCGAAGATGATCCGGTCCGGGTTTTCAAAGTCCTTGACCGCTACGCCCTCCCTCAGAAATTCCGGGTTGGAAACCACGTCAAACGGGATTTTTTCAGTCTGGTTCTCTCTGACAATCTCGCGGACAAGGTCGGCGGTTCCTACCGGAACCGTGCTTTTGTTGACAATCACTTTATAAGCGTTCATGTGGCGGCCGATGGCTGCGGCAACTTCTCTGACGCCGGTCAGGTCCGCCTCCTGCAGATGATTGCTGGGGGTGCCCACACAAATAAAAACGAGATCCGATTTCTGAATGGCCGAAGCGGTATCGGTGGTGAATTTAAGGCGGCCGCCCTTGAGGTGTCTCCTAAAGATTTCCTCCAGTCCGGGTTCGTAGATGGTCAGACTGCCGCCGGCCAGGCGGTCAATTTTTTCAGCGTCGACGTCTACGCAGATGATATCGTTACCCAGGTTCGCCAGTCCGGTGCCGGTAACGATACCGACATAACCGGTTCCCATGATTGCCAGTTTCATTTAGTTTTCCTTTCTGTCATGTCCATAATACGCCTGATACCAGGAGACGAATGCGCTGATGCCGGCTTCAAGCGAAGTGTCGGGTTTAAAATCCACCGCGTCGACCAAATCATCAATATCGGCATAAGTTGCCGGCACATCGCCCGGCTGCATGTCCAGAAACTTCTTTTCAGCTTTTTTGCCGAGTTTTTTTTCAATGGCGCTGATAAAATCGGTCAGCCGGACCGGGTTGTTGTTGCCGATATTATAAATCTTGTAGGGGGCATAAGAGCTGCCCGGGTCCGGGCGGTCGCCATTCCAGTCGGGATCGGGCTGGGGCAATCGGGCCATTATCCGGACGACCCCTTCGACAATATCGTCGATATAGGTAAAGTCCCGCTGCATGTTGCCGTGATTAAAAACCTGAATGGGCCTGCCCTCTAAAATCGCGCGGGTAAAGAGAAACAGGGCCATGTCCGGCCGTCCCCAGGGGCCATAAACGGTGAAAAATCTGAGACCGGTGCAGGGCAGCCCGAACAGATGGCTGTAACTGTGGGCCATGAGCTCGTTGGCCTTTTTGGTTGCGGCGTAGATGGATATGGGATGATCCACATTGTGATGCACGGAAAACGGCATTCCGGTATTGGCCCCGTAAACCGAACTGGATGATGCAAACAGCAGATGTTGAATGCGGTTGTGACGACAGCACTCCAGCAGGTTGATGAATCCCGTCAGGTTGGATTCCGAATAGGCATTCGGATGGGTCAGGGAATATCTGACCCCGGCTTGTGCGGCCAGGTTGACGACCACATCAAACGGCTCCTGTCTAAACAAACCTTCCAGGCTGTTTTTATCGGCAAGGTCGATCCGGTGAAAGGAAAAGTTTTGATGGGGGGTCAGCAGGTTGAGCCGGTCTTTCTTGAGATTGACATCGTAGTAGGGGTTCAGGTTGTCCATGCCGATGACGTGATAACCGTCCTTCAGCAGTCGCTGGGAAAGGTGAAAACCGATAAAACCGGCGGTGCCGGTGACAAGTACATTTTTGAATGTAAATTTCATTTTGTTATCTCTTTTGTCGGCGATACCATTCCAAAGTGATTTGAAGGCCCTTTTTCAACGAATGGGCCGGTTTAAAACCAAGCTCGCAGCGGGCGCGATCGATGTCGGCGACTGATTCCAGGATTTCACCGGGCCGTTGCGGTCTAAAAACCGGTTGGGATGATGTTTCGGCCAGCGTGCCAATGATCTGCCACAGTTCTCGGATACGGATAAATTCTCCGGTTCCGATGTTGAACACATGACCGCCGGCCGTTTTAGCGGCGGCTGCCAGCAGGTTTGCCTGAACCACATCCTTTACATAGACAAAGTCGCGATACTGCAGGCCGTCGCCATAGATGACCGGCGACTCATCTGCGATGGCCCGGTCTATAAATATGGAAATGACGCCGGAATAGGGAGACGACGGGTCCTGGCGCGGGCCATAGACGTTAAAATAGCGCAGAAACAGGGTTTCCATGCCGTACAGTTCACTGTAAAGCCTGCTATACTGCTCGCCCACAAGCTTCTGGATTGCGTAAGGGCTCAGGGGATTGGGGGGCATGTTTTCCTGTTTGGGGTTGCGGGCGCCGTCGCCGTAAACCGCACAGGAACTGGCGCCGATAAAGCGCCGGACGTGGTGTCGGCGGGCGGTTTCCAAGACCTGCAGGGTTCCCATTTCATTGACTGCCGCGGAATCAACGGGGTTTTCCACCGTCCATGGAACCGAAACGATTGCCGCCAGATGAAAGAGAACGTCGCAGCCGGTAACAGCCTGTTTTAAAAGTCCGGGATCACGGAAGTCCCCCTGGTAAAATGTAATCCGGTCCCGGACGGCCGCGAGGTTGGATAAACGGCCGGTTGAAAGGTTGTCAATAACCGTTACGCTGCAGCCTGCATCCACCAACGCTTCCACCAGGTGCGATCCGATAAATCCGGCTCCGCCGGTAACCAGTGTGTTTTTGAAATTAAGATTCATGTTATGCAATTCTCAATCAACCGCTTGACTTCCATAGAACGCTTACTTAAAATGACTTCTATATCATTGGGGAGAATTTCTCAATACTTGATTTCACTGATTAACACCCGGATTTTGCACGAACCGGAGGCTTTCATCAAATGAAAACCCATATCCAGATTAAGTTGTTTGCCGACCTGAGCGCATTTACCCCGCCTGGGGCCGACAATTTTCCGATTGAGGCCGGGATAACCGTCAGGCGGTTGCTTGAAGACATTCGGGTTTCCGCTAAAAAGGTCCGGCTCGTATTCATCAACAACGTCAAGGGCGATTTAGACTCGACCCTCAGGGGAGGCGAGCGCGTCGGCATCTTTCCTCCCATCGGGGGAGGATAAAAATGGAAAACGGCCTTGTCAGTGAAATTCGCTCCAACGCCATCCCCAAACAGTTTCGTGATAATACCCCTTACATCAGCCTGTCCGTTGAAGCGGTGGCCTTGCTGGCCGGTAAATATAACATCAGCGGACACCGGGTTGAAATAGAAGCGCTTCAGGCCGGGATCGTTCCCGAGCGATATGCCCGCAACCTGCGAACATTTTCACTACAGGACCAGGCCGTGCTGCTGCAATCACGGGTCAGTGTGGTCGGTCTGGGGGGACTGGGGGGTGGTGTGACGGAAATTTTAGCCCGCATCGGCGTCGGCAACCTTAACCTGATGGACGGGGATACGTTCGAGGACAGCAATCTAAACCGTCAGTTCATGAGCACGCAAGAGGGGCTCGCAACGCCAAAGGTGGATGCGGCTGCCGACCGGGTTCAGTCCGTTAACGCGTCCGTAGTTGTGGAGGCGCATATTGAATTCCTGGATGCGGACAATGCCGCCGGGCTATTAGCCGGTTCCGATGTGGTGGTGGACTGTCTGGACAGTCTGAAATTTCGCTTTATTCTGGAAGAGGCCTGCAAAACGGCCGGCATTCCGCTGGTATCGGCGGCCATCGCCGGGGTGGCGGGACACGTGACCACCATTTTCCCGGAAGATCCGGGCCTGAAACTGATTTACGGTAAAAGAGACCGTATCCCCGAAAAAGGCGCTGAAGCCAGCCTGGGGACACTGCCCCAGTGTGTCACCATCCTTTCCGCCCTGGAAACATCCGAGGTTGTGAAGGTGCTGCTCAAAAGGGGATCCCTCCTGAGAAACAGGCTGCTGGTTGTCGATCTCATGGATAACACAATGGAAGTGCTGAAGCTGAGGTGAGGTAATCTGTAGGAGCTGAGGATTCAAGAGTTCAGGTAAGGGCGCCCAAACCTCATGACCTCTCGATTTTCTCTGTGTTTTGCCTGTTGTCCGTTGTCAGTAGAAATGCTATCCACATACTACGGACCACGGACAACTTACCTTACGTTTTGACAATCTTCCTGTCTTTGCTAACTCGAAGCCGCTGCTTTGCCAGCCTGTTTGGCAATAAAATTAAACATCTGCCCTACCACCAGGGCGATAATTTCTTTCGGCAAGAGCTTTTCCGGGAATTTTTCCATGAGCAGTCCGGTGATTTCGGCGGCGCTCTGTTCAGCATTTCCGGTGCGGGCATAGGAATCTTCCAGCAGCGAGCGGGTCTGTACGGCAGCATCCATGGAGCGCTGCAGAAAACCGCCTGCATCCGTGCCGGTCAGGGCGCCGAAATGTTCCGCCAGGTAAATGTCCAAATCATAGCCGGCCATCTTGCGCAGACTTTCCTGGTACAGATCGAAATTGGAGTTGGCGGCGGTAAAGATCCAGTCGCCGGCCGGAATCCCGCCGGCATCCGAAGCAAACAGCGCTTTTTGCTCTTTCACGAATACGGCTATGGAACAGGAGGAATGACCGGGAACGTCGATAATCTCCAGAGACAAATCATCGCAGCGCAAGACAGCGCCGCCGGCAACCACCGATTCGACCGCTATGCCGTTGAAGTCAAGACCCATCTCCCCGGCGACTTTTTGAAGCCCGTCCCGTGCCAGCAGCATCTGGTTCAGAAACGCGACGGACTGAATGATCTTGGGGGAAGACAGCAGTTCTTTGGCCCGGGCCGAGGCCGTGACAGTGGCCCAGGGCCAGCGCTTTTTAAAAAAGGGGACAATGCCGCAATGATCAAAGTGAGCGTGCAGGATGATCATTCGCCGGATCTTTTTTTCATCGATATTGAATTTGTCAAGCTGTTCCAGCACGTCCGGTACGATGCTGACCATGCCGCCGCCCAGCAGGGCGTACTCATTCCGGCCTTTGAGAAGATACACACAGGACTCTTTGCGGCCCAGCAGAACGATTTTATCGTTAACCTTGCCCGGCTGATCAATGACCATTGTAAGATCCTTTCCGATTAATTTTTTGCAGCAATCAGGGCCGCGCCGATGGCGCCGGTCAGTTGCGCTTTGGGCGACACGGCGACAGGGCTGCCGATTTTGGCCTCAATGGCTTTGACGACGCCGATGTTTTTAGCGACACCGCCGGTCATCATGACCGGCGGCGTGAGTCCGATGCGGCCGGCCATGGCAACGACCCTTGCCGCAATGGCCGTGTGGATTCCGGCGATGATATCCTGTCGCCGGGCGCCTTTTGAAATCAGCGAGATGACCTCGGATTCGGCAAACACGGTGCACAGGCTGCTGATGACGGCAGGGGCTTCGGCGGTGAGCGACATCGGG
>JARGFK010000058.1 GCA_029211065.1 Desulfobacterales bacterium | reverse complement strand
ATTCTGGATTCCGGGTCGAGCCCGGAATGACAAAAAATCTTTGAACTCTGTTTTCTTTAATTGCGACACACCCTCTTCGGCGGGGGAGGACCAGGTTTTTCGTGTTAGAATAAAGACGGCCCGCGCAACCCGCCGCCTACCATCCGCCGGAGGCTCCGCCGCCGCCAAAGCCGCCGCCGCCCCCTCCCCCGAAACTGCCGAAACCGCCACCGAACCCGCCGCCGCCGCCCCAATGCCGGCTGCGCCCGCCCATTGAAGAAAACAGGAAAAATAATAAAAAGGCCTTCGGGTTCCTTATAAAAGCAATCAGTAAGACGATAAAAATCAGCAGCGCAAAAACGGTATTAAAGATGCTGTCGGATTTGTCCGGCTTCCCGGCTCCCTCCGACTTCGGCAGACCGGTGATGGGCAGTCCGGTGATGGCAACACCGTCTGCTCCGGCAATTTTCCAGGTCAATGCCAGCGCTGCCGCAAAAATCCCCTTTGAGTAGTCCCCTTTTCGAAAATACGGAACGAGATGATCCCGGCCGACACTGCCGACAAAACTGTCCGGCAGGACACCTTCGAGGCCGTAACCGACCTCTATCCGGTACTTGCGGTCTTTAACGGCCACCAGCAACAAAAGACCGTTGTCCTTTCCTTTCCGGCCGAGCTTCCACTTCTCATGGGCCACCTTTAAGGCCGCATCTTCAATCGACTCGCCTTCAAGGCTCTCGATGGTCAGAATGACAAACTGTGCGGTTGTTTTCTGTTCCAACTCCTGCATATATCCATTTAATTTCGTTTCCGTTTCCGCATCGATAATCCCGGCTAGGTCCACGACATATCGCGCCGGTCTTTCCGGAACCGTTACGCCCTCTGCCGGAGATGCCGCTGCCAGCAATAGCCATCCCAGGGCGATTAAAATGATCGGTTTATGCAACAGCCGCATCAATAATCTCCCCCAGCTTCTCGGTCGCATGGTAGTAGTCTCTGAAAAGCGCATCCAGCTCTTCCAGGGACAAACGGCTTCTTTCTTTTTTATGTCGCAATACTCTCTGAAACGCCCCGATATCGATTTTGGTCATTTCCTGCAGCGCCGCGAGGACCTCTTCGTTGCTGCCGGGAGGCGCTTTGCCCAAGAGGAAAATAACAGCCCTGCATAAAGGGATGTATGCGGGGATGGATGAAATAATGTTTTCCGAGAGCACCTTGCGGTCTCCGGCCGACCGGATATAGGCCTGCCTGAGGCCCATCAGTTTTACCTTGAGTTCGCGCTCGCACTGATACCGGAGATCGGTTCGCTCGATTTTGATATCCTGAAAGATATCCTCACCCAAAACTTTATGATGAAGCTGTTTCAGGTTTAAGAATTCAATCGGAAATACATCCAGCGACCTTTTGATGTAATCCGGCGTCATGATCAGCGGCGCTGCAATTCCCTTTTTGCCGTACTTCTTGCCCAGGGGGGCCAAGACGGAAAGAAATTGCAGGTCCATCCGGTTTAAAACAAAAACAGAATTAATGTCCGAAAGCTTGGGGTCAAAATCCGCTGTGAGAAGACTGCCGGTGATATAAACGGAGTGCAGCGGATGCCGATATTCGGCCAGGACTTCCTCAAGAAACAATTTGAACGACTTCATTGTCTTATCATCTAAATGATCGTCATGCATATAATCCTCCCCGGCTGTTTGCCCGCTTAGCCGGAACAAAACGCTTGATTTGCCTGAGATGTCGCCGGAAGTTCATCCCGGAAACAAGTCCGGCATTATCCCATTAATCTTATCCCATTCTTTTTTCTATTCCTTATCATATTTTTGATGCAGCTGCAGGGTATAAAGGGTTGCCCCCACCGGTGCAAAGGACAGCAAGACAAGGTTGAGCACCGGCACCAGAAACAGCAGGCCGAACCCCAGGTGAAAGGGTATGGTTTTCAGCAGACAGACAAACCGTTTTTTAAACGGCTCCCGCCGCCGGGCAGGGATAATATCCGTGTTATCCCAGGCGATAAAAATAACGGCAACCGCCGGGCCGATGATGGTAAAAACCGGTCCCAGCGGCGTCAGCCAGCCCAGTGCCATCAGGACCAGCGACAACAAAACCGGCAGGACGGCTCTTGGGATTTCCTGCCAGATCAAAAAAAGGAACTGCTGCCAAATGGGTACGCCGGCAGGCTCTTTTGCCCGGCCGCTGATCATTTGTTCGGTAATGCGGGACATATAGTCCATTATAATTGCGTTGAACAGGATTTGGGAAACAAGATAGGAAATGATGGCCGCCAGCGCCACCAGCACTCCCGTAAAAATCCATGACAGCAAATGCCAAAGCCACAGAATCCATAGGCTTTCAGGCTTCGCCCATAAGAGGTTCATGATTTCCTGATGATAAAAAAGCAGCAGCCCGACGCCCAAACCGGTCAGAATGACCACCGCCACAAACCGCACCAGGCCCAGGACCAGCAGTTTCGGCGTTTTAAGCCCCATCCAGAGGCCCTTCAGGTTAAATTTTATTCCGTTTAATATGCCCATCAGCAGCACCAGCCTTGTTTACCCTGTTATTAGCCTTTTTTCTATACCTTGTCATGTTTTTATTCAATCGGCCTTTACAATCCAACTAATTTATGAATTATAGACCCTGAATCTTGCATGAAATAAGAAACCCGACAGGAGGTCAAACAATGAACGAAAATCCGCCCACCCGGCAGCAGGCATGGGATCTGCTCCGGCAGTACAATAAAAGTGAAAGCCTGGTCCGGCATGCACTGGCGGTGGAGGGTGTGATGCGATATTGTGCCCGCAAACGCGGAGCGGACGAAGAAAAATGGGGCATTATCGGGCTGATCCACGATCTCGATTATGAACAGTTCCCCGAAGCGCACTGTCAAAAAACCGAGGCAATCCTCAGGGAAAACAACTGGCCGGATGACTATATCCGGGCAGCCATCAGCCATGGCTGGGGAATCTGTTCGGACGTCGAACCCCAATCCGAACTTGAAAAGGTGTTATATGCCATCGACGAGCTCACCGGACTGGTGGCGACTTCGGCACTGGTGCGACCGTCTAAAAGCGTTCTGGACATGGCCGCCAAGTCCGTAAAGAAGAAGTGGAAAGACAAGCGCTTTGCCGCCGGCGTGGACCGAACCATCATTGAGCGCGGCGCCCAGATGCTCGGCATGGAGCTGACCGATCTGATCACCGACACCATCATGGGGATGCGGGATGTCGCCGAGGAGATCGGTTTAAAGGGAACGTGTCCATAAACAAACCGGCGCGTGCTATTTATGTGTGTTTGTGTTATATAGTCACTTTACGGCTAAAGCACGTTCTATATTTTATTGAATTGACAATGTCACTCAACTTTGCCAGGAACATTCGCTTAAAGATAGTCTTGGAATTTTTTAAGATAGGTTTAATGAAAATCCATATATTGCGACCGAAAAATTATTTGCGTATCGTCCGGCAGGTCCTCATCCTGCTGCTGATCATTAACGGCTCATGGCTGATTGCTCCCGCTTACGCCACGAATGACCTTCAGGAAACCAAACTCCCGGACAGCCTTTCACCCGGCCTAAACTACCTGATAGATCTGGTTGGCCCCGGCAGCCGGAATTCTTTTGAACCCGATCGAATTGCCGAGGTTCTATCCTTTGTCCAAAAGCCCAAAAACCGTTCCGGGCTTCATTATACCGACACGTTGTTCGAAGCCGATTCGGCCTATTACGAATTTGATATTTTTGCGGACCTCGTTCAAGTTCTGAAGCTGTCCCACAACCCGGACATCCCCTCTTTTCTGTTGATGCCTTCATCCGTCCGGCTGTCTTACTGGACCGAAATAAATGGCCGCCAGGAACCCCTGCCGCGTATGTGGCGGCTGCTGCCGGATCTGAAGCAGGCCGCGATTGTAAAAGGAATCGAGCACATTGAAAACACACCGGATATTTTCAGCGGCGCCTATTATCAATATGATCTCCACCGCACACTGATTCTTTTTAAATATCAGGGACGCAATATCTTTGTTTCGATTTCAAAACAGACCGGCACCTCCGATGTCGGCCGCAAGGGTCTGGTGCTGGGATCCGATGATGCCTGGAATTATCTGTATTCCGATCGGAAAGGATTGAACAAGGCCGGTTTGGGCTGGGTAAGCTCCTATATGTATGATTCATTTGCCGTTACCGTCTATGATGAAGTTGAGCCCGGCAAGCCGCTGGTTCGCTGCGGGATTTTCAAATGGATCCGCGCAGGGTGGGCAAAATTGAATGTGGTCAACAACCGTCACATTTACAGCGGCCTTGACCGCTACGCAAAAACGTTTAAGGAAATCATCGAACATCCGTTTTTGCCGGGACCGGTTGAGTTGGAACAGCTTTTCGCGAAGATTGAAAAAGTTTCCGATCAGGAGCTAAGAAGCCAAACCAAAACATTTTTTAATGCCCTGAAAGCGCAATATGTCAACGATGATCAACTCTCCAAGGAATGGGTTGTCGACATCCTCGACAACGACCGGTATGTGGCCCAGATGACAAGCGAGGAGATGAAATCCATTATGGTGGTGCAGGCATTGAAAAAAATCCTTCGCAAAAAATTCATCGTGCTGAAAAAAAACCAGTCCCCCTGAAAGCGGGATTGAAAGCAGGTTCATATACTCGACTTAACCCATGAGTACCGATCACACCCTTGCAGGCTTCATCCCCCCGTTTTATCTGCGCAGCGCCATGTTGCAGAGCTTTCTGGGAAGCAATCGGCCCGGTCGCCGGCGCGCCGGCCCCATGATTTCTTCCGCCAGGCCCCTCATCATCGACACCGAAGGGGGCGTAAGGCTCAGCGGCGCCCTGTCCCTGTCGGCGGCAGCACCCGCCCGGGGGCTGATGATATTATTGCATGGATGGGAAGGCAGTATCGATTCTTCTTATGTGACAGCCACGGCACAACATCTTTTTCATCACGGTTTCAGCATTTTCCGGTTGAATTTTCGCGATCACGGAAATTCGCATTCTCTCAACAAGGGCCTGTTTTACGCCACCTTGCTGGATGAGGTCTATCAGGCCGTAATGACTGCCGCCCGCATAACCCCCGGCATCCCTGTATTTTTGTGCGGCTTTTCCCTGGGCGGCAATTTTGCACTGCGCATCGCGCGCAAATGGTCCCTCACACCGCCAAGGGATATCGACCTTAAGCATGTCATTGCCATCAGCCCTGTCCTGGATCCATCCAAGGCCACCGACGCAATTGACAACCACCGCATTATCCGGCGCTATTTCCTGAAAAAGTGGCAGCGCTCCCTGGAGATGAAACAGCAGCTGTTCCCGGAGCGCTATGACTTCACCGAGATCCTGGCGCTGTCCAATATTCGGCAGATGACCGAGAAACTGTTGCGCCGCTATTCGCCGTATCCAAATGCCGCAGCATACTTTGCCGGCTACACCCTTTGCGGCCGCGACCTGGAAGCCATATCGATCCCCACCACCATCATCACGTCAAAAGACGACCCCATCATTCCGGTTGAAGATTTTTATCATTTGTCCGCCCACAAACACCTTCGTCTGATGATTCATCTTTACGGCGGTCACAACGGATTCATCACCAACTGGCGCGGACGCACCTGGTATGAACGCTACTTGCTGGATGTGGTAGATTAAAATTGCCCGTTTTACGCAGACAGACCCTGGTCCAACGCGTCCTTTACCTTGGTAAGGAACTGGCGGGTTGTCAGCCAGGCTGAACCGCCGGCCAGCGTCGCCAGGTCCCGGGTCATGTGTCCGGCTTCGATTGTTGCGGCACAGGCCCCCTCCAGGGTTTCTGCAAAATGTTGCACCTCCGGCGTATCGTCATACAAACCCCGATAATAAATGGCGCGCGTCCAGGCAAAAAGCAGGGCCACCGGATTGGTGTAGGTTTCGCGCCCGGCCTGGTGCTCACGAAAATGGCGGGTAACGGTTCCATGGGCCGCTTCGGTAAGAACCGTCCGGCCGTCCGGCGTCAGCAGCATGGAAGACATCAAACCCAGGGACCCGAATCCCGCCGCCACCATGTCCGACTGAATGTCGCCGTCGTAATTCTTGCAGGCCCAGACAAACCCCCCTGAGGATTTGATCGCAAAAGCCGCCAGCTCATCCACCATGCGATGTTCGTAGAAGATTCCCTTCTTTTCAAACTGTTTCTGAAATTCATTTTCGTAGACCGCCTGAAATGTGTTTTTAAACAGGCCGTCGTAGTGTTCCAGCTCCGTGTTTTTGGTTCCCAGGTAGACCGGATAACCCCTTTCAAGACCAAAATTCATGCAGGAGCGCGCAAACCCCCGCACAGAGTCTTCGGTGTTGAAAATTCCCAGGGCGGCACCCGGACCCTCGATGTCGCAGACTTCAATCTCATTGGGTTCCCCGCCGTCCCGGGGCACATATTTTAAAAACACCTTGCCCCCGCGGGGCAGGGTCATATCAGCCCCGCCGAAGAGGTCGCCAAAGGCGTGCCGCGCCACAATAATGGGGTTTTTCCAGCCCGGCACCACCCGGGGGATGTTTTTGAAAATGATGGGCTGCCGGAAAAGCGTCCCGCCGATCTGGTTGCGGGTGCCGCTGTTGGGGGACTTCCAGGCTTTTTTAAGGCCGAACTCCTTTACACGGGCCTGATCGGGATTGATCGCGGCACATTTGGCCCCCACCCGGTATTTCTTGATGGCATCGGCCGCTTCAACCAGAATACGGTTTTCGGTGGCATCGCGGTTCTGGACATGATAATCGAAGTATTTCAGATTAATATCAAGATAAGGCAATATCAGCAGTTCCTTGATCCAGCCCCACATCACCCGCGCCATTTCATCGCCGTCGAGCTCCACCACCGGGTTTTTAACTTTTATTTTTTTCATGTTTTTCTCCATTCAGTTGTATCATTATAGACAGATATGATGGTTTTCATAAATATTTTCCCATTGAAACGCGAACGTCCGGCAGCTGGAACGCCGGGTTATTTTAGTCCGACCCCCAAATAATCCTTAATTTTCTGTAAAACCGGCTTGCGGACGCGAACGGTCAGATACAAATCCCCGTCGGAAGCGCCCCCTTTTCCGTCGGATCCCATACCGGCCAGGCGAATGAGCTGCCCGTCCCTGATTCCTGGGGGAATCTTAACCACCAGTTTTTTGGATTGTTCTTTCAAATAATAGGCATACGGCCCGCCCTGCCGGGCCATTTCAGGGGTTATCTGAATCTTATCCTGCCGATCCTTTCCCTTTTCAGGGAGCCTGACGCCGCCGATTTTTTCCAAAAGAAATTTAGACAGCTTTGTCAGAGATCCCGGTGCGGCCATCCGCTTCCGGCCCGCTCCCGGCCTGTTTATCCCGCCGGAAAAAATAAAGCCCCTGGCGGAAAACCCCGGACGTTTAAACTCAAAGCTGCGGTAGCCCTTGCCGTAAAATTCCTTAAAAACATCATCACCGCCCCTTAGGCCGAAGGACCGGGCCATTTCTTCAAAAATCTGATGAATATCCGAACCCTTGAAGATGTCCTGCTCGTTGTAGCTTTGCCTGAACTGATGATAAGCGGACGGCCCGAACTGTTGCCGCAGCCGGTCGTATTCCTGCCTTTTGTGCGGGTGGGACAAAACCGCATAGGCTTCATTTACCGCTTTCATTTTCTCCGCACTGGCGGCATCCCCCTTGTTCCTGTCCGGATGATATTTAAAGGCCAGGGTCCGATAGGCCGCTTTAATCTGCGGCAGTTCCGTGTCGGTGTCTACTCCCAGAATGGTATAATAGTCTTGCGCTGCCACTGTGTTTATTTCCGGCACCCGTTTTTTAAGCTGGTAATTGCGGCGCCCCTTTCTATTTACACTTTTATTTTTAAGATTATCTTATACTATAATGCATGAACCCTGAAATAAAAAGAGGTGTCACGATGGCTCTAAAAGCCCCCCTTATCATCCGCTGCGCCGACTGTGGCGCCAGCAATAAATTGCCCCCTGAAAAAGCCGGACTGTCGGCAAAGTGCGGAAAATGTGGTTCCGTTCTCAAAAATGACGCTGCCCGGGCTGCCCCGGCGGACGTGTTCCTGCTCCGGTGTACCCAGTGCGGGACAAAAAACAGACTCCCCACTGAACACATCAAGTCCGGCGCCAAATGCGGGAAATGCAAGGTTCCCTTACAAACGGCGGATTTGTTTAACGGGGAAGCGTTAATGATAACCGACAGTAATTTTGATATGAAAGTGACTAAATCCCCGCTGCCGGTACTTCTGTTTGCGTGGGCGCCGTGGTGCCCCTCCTGCCGCACGTTCATCCCCATAATCGACAACTATGCCGCTGTCGCCAGTGGCAGGGTCCGGGTGGGCAAGCTCAACGTTGATGCCAACCCCGGCCTGTCCTCAAAATTCAATATACTCAGCGTCCCCTTTGTCTTTATTTTTGACAACGGCCGGCTGAAAGAAAGCATGCCGGGGGCGATGCAACAGCATGAGATCATGATGAAAATGGCGCATTATCTTTGATGGGATTTTATTTTTTGGCGAACCCGTTCCAGGACTTTGGCTTCGGAAACAATGTTCGGGTTATCACTCCTGCTGCCTGTGCGTTTCAGCCGTCACCTCGACTTCGATGAGTTTTCCCTCGGCAGAATAGCCCTCGACGGCTGCGGTCTCCACCCGGGCCAGGGGCGCTTTCACCCACTTTGAAAATCCCTTTTTCAATATTCCGATTTTCTGGCCGCGCTGCAGATAGCATGACACGTTCACCACTTCTTTCCAGCTGCTGCCGGCTTCCGTCAGGATCCCTGTTATTCGGGGAAGAATTTCATCCAGCTGGTCTTCCAGGGTGGGGAGAACCACCGTTTTTCCCGCCAGAACCAGAAGTGAGTCATAAACCAGATAATTGATGGGCTTGCGGGGAGGGACGTTTTCAACGATTAATTTTTCTATATTCGGCACCGACGGCCGCAGTGCGATCAGATCCAGGCCGACCCGGGCCCCTGATGCAAAATGGCCGGGCATGATATAGCTGGAAGTTGCCGCCCGCGCCTGATCCACATTATATTTGGCGCGGACATCGCTTCCCAGATCGCGGCTCTTGCGGTCCGCCGCCCAGAGTCGGGTACGGATCGTATGATCAAGGGTGAGGCTTTCTTCCTGTAGTTCCGCCTTAACGCGGCTAAAAATACTTTCCATTTCATCCGCCGCATTTCCAACGCTCTGGCCCTCACATGAGATAAAGACAAACTCTCTACCGAGCCACTGCACAATCTCCTTGCGCATGCCGATGTCTTTCATAAGTTCTCCCTGCTAAACGTTGCCCTGAAGTTGCACAAAAAACGTGACAAGGTATAACAAAAGAAGGTGTTCCGGCAACAATAAACAGAACAAAAACGCCGCCTGCCCGGGCACGATGTAGCATAACGCCCCCTTGATTACAAACGAATTTAACGGGGTGTTGAAAAACTGCCGGTCAATTATCGCTGCAACCATTGTATTCGCTGATCATCTCCATAATTTTTTGAAGCGGCGGTTTTCCCTCCCTGTCCAAACAGCGCCTTTCAAACTGCTGCCACATCGCCCGATCGACACCCGGCAGCTCGATATCAACCGTTTCAGGCGTCTTTATCTCCGTTTCTGCTTCTGCCGGCGCCTCGGCGGTCTCATCCTGAAAGCTGAAATACATATAGACAGTCTCGCCCTTACGGACCATGTTGCCTATTTCAGCAGGCGACAACGCATCTGTCTTTCCCTCTTTCAGGGTAATGGTCCCGAGCCTGGCCATATCCAGGATCGTTTTATCGAAAACTTTCGGGTAAAGCCCGGCGTTTATCCTGACTTTATCGAGCCGGTAGGAATCGTCTTCCCCCAGCATGGCAGCCGCTTCCCTGATCTTTTTTTCAGCTTTTTTTCTCATTGGGCATCCATACAAAAACCCCGCCCGAAAATGTGACGGGCGGGGTTCGGTTTAAAAATATCGCTCCTGATAAAACTTATTTACGCTTGCCGAATACTTCTTCCGGCGGTTTGGTATTGCCGGTGGCATTGGGAAAATCAGGGGCCTTGTAGGCTTTTTTGTTGTGTTGGATCAGATCACGCGCTTTTTCCATAAAAGAATTGTATCGCTTTTTACACTCATAAAAACCGTGCCACCAGGTATAATCCGGCGCCATCATGGCGGCGCCAAACCGGGCCCGGCGGCCTTCATGGTGCCATAACTCATAAAATTCGACTTCCAGCTCCTCGTCGAAATACCGGGTTTTGTCCAACAGGCCTTTGCCATACAGTTCATCGAGCATTTTCTGGGCCGGTTTATAATATACCTCGTTATATTCCTGAATAACCTGGTCATATTTGACAAAATGACCATCCACCCAGGTCTTGCCGTGGCACTGCTTGCAGATCTCCTTCATCTTGTCCCGCTCGGTCTGATAGTTGGTCTTGGCGGAAAAGGGCTTAAAATCCTGGGGTCTTATCGTCAGCGGGGCCTGGGATTCCCATGCCAGTCTCTCGGTAACATCATGACTGGTCAGGACCGAGCCGGAGCCCGACATGTGGCACGACGCGCAGGTGGGCCCCCTGTAGTCCACCCCGGCCGACCACGTCCCCGGAGCGGCCTTCCAGTTGTATTCATCCCCATGGGCCGTATAAATATCGCCGTGTTTGGACTCCATGTAGATCTCGATCTGGGGGTGGTCCGGCCCCAGGTGGCACTGGCCGCAGGCTTCAGGCTTGCGGGCTTCCATCACTGAAAAAAGATGGCGGGTGTGGCAGCTGGTGCAGCTACCCTTGCTGCCGTCAAGATTGACACGCCCAACGCCCACATTGGGCCAGGTCGCAGGATCCAGCTTCCCGTCCTTGACTTTGAGGATGGTGCCGTGGCAGTGGTAACAACCGCTGGCCCGCTCAAAATCACTGTTCATGCCCTGCTTAAGCCAGGAGTCGATCTGCCAGATAATTTCCTGGGTGTTGGCGTGCTTGCTGATGCTGTACTGCTTGGCTTCATCCGGGTGACAGCGGGAGCAGTCTTTCGGCGTCACCACGGCAGTTACCGGCACCTTGTACTCCTTGGTGCCGTATTTAAGATCGCTGCGTTCATACTGCTTGTAATGCGCCTGGCTCACATCCGGATCAAAAGACTCGGCCTTGTGGCAATCATAACAGGTAATGTTGGCATTGGCATGCCGGCTGTGGGCCCAGTCGGCAAAAATGCCCGGATGCTCGGCCTTGTGACATTCGATGCAGGCCACCGCCTCCTTGGGCATGCTGCGTTCGATCCTGAATTCCTTTGCTTTGGGTATGTTTTTCGCCGGCTGGGCCAGGCTGTTGTCACCGCCGGTCATGAACAATCCGGAAAATCCGACGGCCAGAACCATCATGAGCAATATTTTTTTCACGTTACTCCCCCTTTCGCCGTTGCAGCAACACGTTGATTTTGTTTTCTAAATTCTTGCTTTTGGTCTCTTAATGATTTCTAAGTACTCTCTTTTCTAAATTCACTCACGTATTTTACTATATGGATTGTATGACACCTTCTTTAAAAATCCCCCTAACCCCCTTTAATAAAGGGGGAATTTTTGCCACTCCCTTTGTAAAGCGGCTCGATATGAGCCGTTCGGCCTTGAGCTCACGGCCGAGGGGCTCGCCGAATGTGGCGGCCGGGAGGGATTTTAAAACGTTAACGTATTTTTGGAAATATGTACTAAGCCGTTTAAAGGCCCAGCCCGCGATAGGCCTCTTTATACTGTTTGTAGTCGTAAAATTCCCGTTGATTGTGCACCAGGTTCTTGTGACAATCCACGCATTTTTTTTCATAGCCGGGCCGGGCATACACAACCGCCCGGTGCGCCAGCATGGCGCCACGGTTTTCGGGAATAAACAGAAGGTTGCGATGGCATTTCTGGCACTGTTCGTTTTTAAATGAAGCGTAGGCGGCCCGGCGGTTCTTGTCATGATCGTATTCATCCTGAATAAAATGGATGATAACGTCTTTGATGCCGTGCAAGGTTTTGGCATAAAAGAAATCAAACGTGTCGTGGGGCGCCGGCAGATGACAATCCATGCAGTCGGCCACAAAACCTTGGGCGTTATTGACGTGGCTGGAGGTCTTCCAGGTATTGTAGGCAAACTGAATTTCATGGCAGGAGGCGCAAAACTGGGGGGTTGTGGTCCGCACCATCGTATAGTAGGTCAGACTGAAAAGCGGAAAACCGATCACGATGCCGATGGTGATAAAGATAGCCGGAAGGATCATCTTTTTCATGCTGGATTTCCCCGTTGCAGGAAGTTGTCAAAATGAATAGGTGTTTTCGGTGTGGGTGCGCTTGCGATTCTGAAACAAAACGATGCAGATTAAAGCTATAAAAGCAAACTCACATCCCATTGTCAAGCGGGTTTAATGGTTTTATTTCAAGCGCTGTTCCCAACCGATATCGTTTTGGCATAGCTTTTACCGGTAGCCGTCAACCGATAGGTCGCTTCTCCCGGAGGGGTGCTATCCCGATGGATCAGACCACTTTCCACAAGTTCTTTCAGCGCTGTTTTAACTTTGCTTTTTTCACAGGAAAGACATCCGGCCATTTCAGCACAGTTAAATTCAACCAGGTTTCGTTTGAGGCATTCCTGCAAAACGGCCACAGTCATATCGGATATTTCCTGAATATGTTTGGCAGGCCCGGCGGTTGTGGGCGCTGCTGTTACAACTTGTTGATTTAACAAATACCGCCGCATCCGACTGATTTCATCTTCCAGCCTGCGAACTTTATCTTTTATCAGGTCGTTGTTTTCCTGCAGGATCTTATTGGCGTTCTGGATCAACGCCAACTTCTCATCTTGAAGCTCAGCCGCCTGACGCAGCAGTTCATAATGCGCCTCGTCCAGGCGGCTTCCCTTAAGCTTTCGCAAAAGTTTAAGCAGATTCATCGAAAAACCCCCAACAAACCCTGTTGTTACCGCTGCAGGGGTTGCATAATTCTGATTTCATCGCTATTTTAAACCATCATAAACTAGGTTTATAATTTAAAGGATGGCAGCATGGCTGACAGACAACTTGATTTTCTCGAGGTAAACCCGCAATCAAAACCCATTGCCGCAGTTATCTGGCTGCACGGTTTAGGCGTTGACGGCCATGATTTTGAACCCATCGTGCCGGAGCTGCAGCTTCCGGATTCATTGCCGATCCGGTTTGTTTTTCCCCACGCCCCCAAACGGGCCGTCAGCATTAACTTTAACATGATCATGCCGGCCTGGTTCGACATTCTGGATATTGCCGGCCCCCATAAAGTCAATGTCGATGATATCCTTGAATCCTCCCGGCAGCTGGCGGAACTGATACAATCTGAAATCCGACGCGGTCTGCCGTCGGACCGGATCATTCTGGCCGGATTTTCACAAGGCGGCACCATCGCGCTCCATACCGGTCTGCGCTATGATAAAAAGCTGGCCGGAATCATGGCGCTGTCAACGTATCTTCCCACCGCCGATCAACTGGCGGATGAACGCAGCCAGGCCAACCGGGATATCCCCATTTTCTTGGCCCATGGCACCAGCGACCCGCTGATCGGAATTGAAAATGCCGTCCGTACCCGGAAAGCTTTAAGCCGTCTGGGGTATACCATTCGCTGGCAGGAATATCCGGTGGCGCACACGGTCTGCCATGAGGAAATCCAGGATATCCGCGCATGGCTCCTGGATATTCTGGGATAGGACGCGCCGGCGTTAGTCCAGCAACCGTTTCTGGCCGGACAGCTTCTGAATTTCACCAATTTTCTGGGTAACCTCCAGGACGCCCATGTATTCACCGGCCTCACTGTGTACCGGAAAATAACGAGGACCTTGTCGCCCATGAAGTCCATCCAGAATTCAGCCTTGTCCAGCGATCCATCCTTAAAGCCGTTGACAATCCGCTTGACGGTGTCAACGCTCTTTTCGGGGTGGCATTTTTCAACTTTTCGCCCCACCACCGATCGGCTGCGCACAAATATCTTTTCCTTGTCGAGCCGGTTAAAATAGGCCACCGTGTCATCGGCATCCACAAAGGTTACTTCCACCGGCAGTGTTTCCATGATGGCATCGAGCTGTTCCATGGAAAGGTTATGGATCAGGCTCTTGCGGGCTCTCCCGCCCTTTTCGACCTCTTCCAACATTTGCATAAATTTCTGGTCTGCATTTTCGCCGTAGGCCTGGACGCTGATCTTTTGAAACTGTTCCACCAGGTCTTTGCCGTCCTTATCCGAAAAAACCTGGAGTCCTAATTTAAACAGAACATCGTTTTCCTTCCAGATATGATTGGCGCGAATTTCCAGATACTCCGCGCCCCGTTTCATAAAATCGGTTCTGTTTTCTGTCGATGCTTCTGACAGTCCTGGGGAATCTGTCAGCATCTGTTTCAACAGGTTGCGTTCGGCCTCGTGCTCCGTCAGCATGACCCGAATCGGTCCGTCTTCCGGGATTTTTCGCTTTACCATGAGGGGAAAAAGAACCGTTTCCTCTTTCTGGTTGTGGATGGCGTCGCCGAACTCCAGCAGAAAGTCGATGGCCCGCTTGATGACAAACACCTCCTGGGTGTTGCCGGGAAGTTTATCAAGCTCCCGACCCAGAATATCCATTGCCCGTTCAATCATCTCGTGATCACCGACCAGGATTTCATCCCATTTTTTTAGCTGCATGTATTCCTCCTTAACGTCAAGCCCGCCCTCCGGCAGGCCTCTTTACCAATGGGTTCTTTTGATAAACCTGTTTTTATATTATGCGCCTGTCAACCATATTTTTTCGACTGTAACCCGCTCCGTCTGAAAATGTCAATATCAGCACCGTTTCGCCTTTCAAAATCGGCCGTTATCCTTTCTATCGGTTGTCAAAAAAACGTTCCGTTGTCCCAATGTTTTTTTCTACAACCGCTTATACCGCAATTCATTGTTTCGGAATTTTATTATGAAAAGCGGTATAAATTGAAAAACCGCTTGTTTGTTGTTATATTGGTTCGGTCGTGAATTTTTCGCGATCCGGGTTGCGGTTATCGCCGGCGCAGCCCGTCCGTCTTTTTTTACGGGAGATAATCATGACAATCCTTTTAAAATGGTTTTTCAGGCTTCCCGCATCGCGCCTGTCACGCCGCATCGGCCTGTGGGTTTTTATCAGTGTCATCGTTATTGAAACGATTATCTTTATCCCTTCTTACATGAACCGCAAAAAAGACCTGCTGGCACAGATTAAAGACAGTTCATCCACAGAAGTCGCGCTGATCATGAAAATCACACCGCAGCAGGTATCGGATGAAACGCTTTTGCATCAGCTGGAAGCGTTAAATCGCCATCATTCGATTATCGGTGGGACGCTGTATCGTCCCGATGGCGGGATTGCCGGGTCGTTTGGAGAAAAGCCCGAGCTGCTGCTGACCCAGGTCTATTCCAACAATGTCACTACCCGGTTGAATCACGACGGTTCTCGATACGATCTGGCCCATCGGGCAATGCGGCCAGCCGGCAATTATTATTTGATAGTCCGCAACGACGCTTCCCACATCCAAACGGATTTATTTAGTTTCTTTTTGCGCATTTCGGGTCTGGTGATCATCATCTCGCTTTTCGTTACAATTGGGGCCTGGCTCACCCTGGGAACGCTTGTGGTAACCCCGATTCTGAAGCTGCGCAAGGACCTTGTCAGCGCCGGAGAAGCCATCAGCAAAGACCTGCAGCCGCCTGATTTTTTTTCGTCCGCCATCAGTCGCCGGGACGAGCTGGGTGACGTCATCGACGCCTTCCGGCTGATGTGCCGGCAAATTACAGATGCCGTCAACCGGCGCAAACGCGCTGAAGAATATCTGCAGCGGAGTTTTCATCAAGTTGAAGCCTATTCCAGGGTGATGGACAATGAATTAAAAAAAGGCCGAAAAATTCAACAAAACTTTCTGCCGTCGGAGCTGCCGCACATACCAGGGTGGGAAAGTGCGGCCTATTTCAAGCCGGCCCGTCAGGTGGCCGGTGATTTTTACGATGTTTTTACGCTGCCGGGAAATGGCGTGGGAATCGTCATTGCCGATGTATGCGACAAGGGGGTGGGTGCTGCCCTTTTCATGGCCCTTTTTCGCAGCCTGATACGGATTTTTTCTGAACAGGCCGCCCGGAAGGAATGGTCCCGAAAGGATAGCAAAATAGCTCCCGGAGCCGATGCCTCATCAGCATCAGCAGCTGTTGAAAACCCCGCCCATATCAGCGCGCTATCATCCGTGGCCCTGACCAACAATTATATCGCGACGCACCACGGCGACCTGGCCATGTTCGCGACCCTGTTTTTCGGTGTGCTGGACCCCGATACCGGCGTGCTGAATTACATCAGCGGTGGACACGACCCCCTTCCCGTCGTCGGGCCGAAAGGCGGTGTAAAAACGATTCTAAGGGCCACCGGTCCGGCTGTCGGCGTGGAGCCGGAGATGAAATTCGACATCCGGCAGGCCCGCTTGTCTCCGGGAGACATACTGGTGGGCTATACCGACGGCGTAACGGAAGCCATCGGTAAGAACGACGAGTTTTATACGTTTAAGCAATTACTGAAACTCCTGGACGACCCGATGCCCTCGGCCGCGGATCTGACAAAACAAATTGCCGCCGGCGTAAGCGCCCACACCGCTGACACGGATCAGCATGATGATATCACCCTGCTGGTCCTGCGGCGGCTCCATTAATCCGGGTTATCCCCCGCATCATCGGTATATCGGTATATCGCCGTTATGGATTCCTATTAATATATTCCTCGCCGATGCGCTTGGTGACAACCGGCAAAGAATCCAGCGGCGGCGGCCTGAAATCAAAGACCAGCTCAAGAAAATTCATCACCATGCGGTAGGTGGCGCCCCACAGGATTTCTTGCTCCGATTCGTCCGGGAAACAAAAGCAGGGGAAAACCTCACGGGCGCGGGCCGCTTGCTGTTCCCGGCCGGCACTGAAACTGATGCGGCAAGCGGCATAGTGCGCCGGGTCTAAAAAACTACGGATGGGCATGGTTACAATTTTTTCAACTTCCCGGTTCGGGAAAAAATGCTGCCGCCGCTCTATCCAGGCGGCCATGGGATATATCTCGCGCTGAAACATCTCCAGGCGCTGGGACGGTAACGGACCTAAAAACCGAACACCCAGAGGATTCAGCCTCATTTCTTCCAGGCCCTCCCGCAGGCCGGCGGTTAAAAGCAGCGACAGACGCCGGGCCTCCTGCGGACGATGCTTTTGCCACCAGCGCCAGCAAGGCCATCGGGAAAGGGGGGAAAAAGGCAATCTTAGCCCCAACGAAAAATAAAAATCACTGCGCGGCATCATTCGGCCGCCTGGAAAACAAAGATCACCGGCCTGACGAACCTTTATCGATCGTTTGTTAAATACAAAACAGGGCTGCGGCGCGTTCCGTTTTCCTTTCCGGTAAAAGCCAAGCAGGCACAATACCGCCGCTGTGGTTCTCGAATTTAGAATGCCGGCGGGAAAAATCGACTTCTTGCGGCTGTAGTTCTGGAGTGCTTCGGTAGCATGTTGAATAAATGCTGTTTTGTCTGTCAGCAACTGCTGCATTCGATTTAAGTCCATGCCCATCGCTTTCATACCTGAGTTTTGCATGAGTTGGAGGCTTTCATATTCAAGCCCCCCGATTAGAGGGTTTTATTATTATCTGTCGCACTTATTGACTTCTCCATTTGTATACTTAAAATATGCCTGTATTTAGAATCTCAAACGGTTGCTTTTAAAAAAAGGAGCGGCGCCATGGGCAAAAAAGTGATTATCGACACGGAGGAATGCATTGGCTGCGAAAGCTGCGTGGAACTTTGTCCCGAAGTCTTCGCATTTAACGAAGCCGAAGAAAAAGCGGAAGTGATTCTGCCTGAAGGCGGCCCTGAAGATTGTATCCAGGAGTCCGTTGAAACCTGCCCGGTAGAATGTATCCGCTGGGAAGAAAGCTGACACCGTCTTAACAGGACTGAAACATACTTTTTTTTGAACGGGTTATCCGGGAAATAGCTATCGGACTATTTGGGCTCAACCGGATAACTGCCCTGCACCCACGCTTTCCATCCGCCCTTTAACGCATAGACTTTGTCATAGCCCTTTTCTTTGAACTGCTGTGCCGCCCGGGCACTGGTAGCCTCATTGGGTCAGGCACAGTAAAAAATCAGGGTTTTTCCCTTGGGATACTTATCCATCCGGTTTGATATGCCGGCCGGGTCCTCCCGAACAGCCCCCTTTATTTTTAGTTCACTTTTGTTCCAGTCGCTGTTGGAGCGAACATCCACCACAATAACATCGAATCGGCCCAGCATCCCCTCAAGCTGTTTTGCGGAGACCCTTCCGGTTTCTGCAAAACCGGAAGAGGTCAGGGCGCATCCCGATGCAACCAGGGCTAAAATAACGATACCTGCTGCCGCCATCATCAGTTTATTCATAATTACCTCCCTTTTCACCAGAACATTGAAAATCAACTGTCAAACAAGAACACTTTAAGACTAAAATCATACACCCGACCTAGAGGTTTTCATTCATATTTCCGGAGGGAATCATTACCAGACGAAAGCCCAGGCTGGGGCCAAAGAAGTCGACCGGGTAGCTGAACCGCCGGCTGCAGCGGGCGCTCCAGGCATCTACGTTCCAGCCGCCGCCGCGAATCACCCGGTCGGATCCGCTTTGGGTGTTGACCGGATTGTCACTCGCGAGAACCTTATAAGCATCGTCACGATAGGTATCCCGGCACCACTCCCACACGTTGCCGCTCATGTCGTACAAGCCCAATCCGTTGGGCGCCCGCCTGCCAACCGGCTGGATGCGGCCTTCGCTGTTGTTTTCATACCATGCCAGCTTGTCAATGTCATTGCCGCCGGCATATAGCTCCTCTTTGCCGCCGCTGCGGGCGGCAAATTCCCACTGGGCTTCGGAAGGCAGCAAAAACGCATACCGGCCGGCTTGGGCTGCATTTATTTTTTTTATAAATGACTGTATATCCTCCCAAGTGACCTGTTCGACCGGCAGCTGTTCGCCTTGAGACCGGGAAGGATTCTCCGGCATCAGGCAATTCCACTGCGCCTGGGTGACCGGATGTTTAGCGATATAAAAATCCGTGAGATTGACCGGATACACCGGTTGTTCATTTTCAATCCCCGCACCGAAGGTATCCCCCATTTGGAAGGTTCCGCCGGCAACGCGCACCATCACCATGCCGGTAGCCGTTTCATTGAAAATAGGGATTACCCCCTGGGGGGCCGAACCGGCATCGCACACCGGACACCCGCTCTCTGCCGCCTGGATTCGTCTGTCGCAGGATTTGCACACCAGACGGGATTCGCATTCCGGACACCGTTTCCAGTTTAATTTAACCGGTATTCCGCACTGCGGACAAACAAGCCCGCCTAGGGGATGTTCACAGGCCGGGCAGAATTTCCAGCCCTCTTTCACGGGTTCATTGCAGGCCGGGCAGTCCGATGGATTTTGATTTGTTGTCATCGTTCGAAATCTTTCCTTGTTTATTTCAAAGAATAGTTCCTGCGCCGCTTCAAGTCAAATTCATTTTAACCCGATGGGCGCCATGAATCCCTGTTAATGACGCTAAAATTCCATACATCACCCGGAACTTATGGTTTACTATTTTTTTATTTTGACATAAAATTAACGGCGTTAATATTCATATGCGAAGTCACTACACTTATTATTTAAAGGACGCCATGACAAACCTATTGCTTACCGCCGCTTTTGGAGACTATGACCGCACCCGGTTTTTAGACCGTCAGGTTTACCCCGAAGGCATCGACCTGCGCATTGTCAAGCTAACGCCATCGGACATTTTTTATCGGATGTGCCATTACCTGGAATTTGATGTATCGGAAATGTCCATGGGGGCGCACTGCTATTTAATCGGCCGCGGCGACAGCCCGTTTGTCGGCATGCCCGCCTTCCCCAGCCGGGCCTTTCGCCATTCCATGGTCTATTATAACTTCGATTCGGGAATCCGAAAACCGGAAGACCTGAACGGCAAGCGCATTGCGATTAGGGAATGGGGCATGACCGCGCTGGTGTGGATTCTGGGCATCCTGGGGGAGGAGTACGGCGTAGACCTGCGCTCCATCGACTGGGTGGCCGTCAAAAAGCCCCGGGTCCCGATTCAGATGCCGGAAGGCGCCCGCATCCGTTACATGAACCCGCCGCAAAACCTTTCCGACATGCTGCTGTCCGGCGAGGTTGATGCGGCGTTGATTCACCAGGCCCCGGCCTGCTTTAGCGGCGGCTCCCCAGGCGTAAAACGCATGTTTCCGGACTACAAGAACGCTGAAATCGAATATTACCGTCGTACCGGCATTCATCCCATCATGCACTGCGTGGTGCTTCGCAGGGACAGGCATCAAGAAACCCCCTGGGTATTACGCAGCATTTATGAATCCCTGCTTAAGGCAAGACAGAAAACCATGGCGGCCCTATCAAACACCCAGGCCCTGGCCGCCATGATCCCGATGCTGCCGGCCGTTATGGAGGAAACGGTTCAGATATTCGGGAAGGATTTTTGGCCTTACGGCGTGGCCGCCAACCGCAACGCCCTTGAAAAGCTGGTGCTTTATGCCTTTCAGCAAGGACTCACCCCCCGCAGGCTATCCGTCGAAGCGCTTTTTGGCGAAAGCGTGTTGAATCTTTAGCCGCTGTATTCAAGAATATCCAGGCCGTTGACGCGATCCATCAGATAAATCAGGCCGTTTCCATCCACATCCACATCGTTGCTCAGCGGTACCGCCGCGCCTTTGGCCGGTTCCGGGATAAAATAACCTTTTTCTACCGGTAAAAAGGGATCGGCGATGTCGACAATCCGGAGACCGCCGCTGAACCAGGCAGCGTAAACCAGGGTCGATTCCATGTGCTCCTGAAACTGGTGGGCGCCGAATACGCCCCCGGGCACCCGGCTCCAGGGCGAGTCGGCTTCGCTGACATGAAAGGTCGAAAGCGGCTTTGTTTTGCTGAGATCACTGACATCGAACACCCACAGGAAGGCATGGGGCTGGCCGCGGTGATGCACATGCTCTTCGTCAATCACGAGGGCAATCTCCCGGCCCGCTATTGGAAAGGGCACCCGCAGGGCCGTATGGGTGGTTTCCGGTACCGGCGGGTGGTAATCATAAGACCCGATCGTGCGGGGTTTGGAAATGTCCGCAATATCCACAACCCAGAACCCGGCTGCGCAGCAGGCCGCCCAGAGCTGATCACCGCAACGCATGGCATGGTGGAGCCGGACCGGATGGTTGACCCAGACCGGCTGCTCGCCTTCGGCTATTTTTTGACTGGGTATATACCAGCGGGACACTTCCCGTGGTCTTTCGGGATTGCGGATATCATAGATCACCAGGATGTTGCCGTTGAAGCCCGCCATTTCCGTCGATATATAGGCATAATTTTCATCAACGTCAAAACGATGGACGCCATAGCCGTAGGTTTTCTGAAACGCAAGCAGCCGCGGCCGGGTCCGATCGGATATGTCGTAAATTTTAAACCCGCCGTCACCATAGCCGCGTTTGGCGGATTCAGCCAGGACGGCAAGATCGTTGGAACGGACCCCCAGGACCCGGGCAACCTCATCATCGCCGGGGGGGCGTCCCAATGTTTTTTCAAGATTGGCCCGGACCTCCGGAATCCGTTTGCCCTTGCGGAAGAAGTGGCGATTTTCACGCTCGCTGTTGACGATCATGATATCATCGCCCACAACCCGGACTTTGTGGGTATGGGAGGTGTTATCCGTTAAATCTATTTTCGAAATCAGACGGGGATGTTTCGGGTCGGAAACATCGACGATGGACGTTCCGTGGGGTGGTGAAATATGGCCGATATAGGCATGGTTGCCTTTTACTTCGATCTGGCCGCCGCCGGGAATATCCAGGCGCGCAATGCGCCTGACATTATGGGAAAGCGGCCCCCGGGGATTGTCGTTCAGTTTCATGCAGCGCTCTTTTCGCTACCGTTTTCTGATGCGTTCAAGCAATGGCGGCAGGATCAGGGAAAGTATCAAAAATACCCATAAAATATTCCCGATAGTTGAGGAAAAGAGCACCATGGGATCCCCTTCCGAGATGCGCAGCGCCCGCATTAAATACCGTTCCACATAGGGACCTAGGATGACGCCGATCAGAATCGCGGATACCTGGTAGCCGGTCTTTCTGGCGATATAACCGATCACTCCGAATACCAGCGCAACCCCCATATCAAATATATATGTACGCGGCGAAAAAGCACCCACCAGGGTAAAGGATATGATGACAGGCGCCAGATACTGGGTGGGAATCAGCGTGACCCGTGACATATAACGGGCCAGGGGCAGGATCGTCCCAACCATGAAGAGGTAGGTCACCACCATTCCCATCAGAACCCCGTAAGGGAATGTGGGCATATCAAGAAAAATGCGCGGCCCCAAGACTATCCCGTGAAACTGGATGACAATGAGCATGATGGCGGCCGTGGAACCGCCGGGAATACCCAGGGTCAGCAGCGGGATAAGGCTGCCGGAGGTCACCCCGTTGTTGGCCGACTCCGGCGCCAGGATGCCTTCGGGGTGTCCGGTGCCATACAGTTCCGGAGTTTTTGAAAAGAGTCGCGACTGCTGGTAGGCAACAAAGGCGGCGATGGGCGCACCGGCCCCCGGCACCACGCCGATCCCCAGGCCGATAAAACTGGTCCAGACGATATGCCACCAGCGTTTGG
The DNA here is from genome assembly GCA_029211065.1 of Desulfobacterales bacterium. Lineage (NCBI taxonomy): Bacteria > Pseudomonadati > Thermodesulfobacteriota > Desulfobacteria > Desulfobacterales > Desulfobacterales bacterium. The sequence continues at coordinate 7,028 of JARGFK010000058.1, read as the reverse complement.
CCGCCATACGGACGCCTTCCATGGTCTCCGTCCAGCGCGTCTGCGCGGCCATCCGAACCTTTCCCGCCTCAGTCAAAATCGATTTAACTTCAATCATCAACAGCGCTTCGGAAATGGCAAAGATGCCGATCAGGGCCGCCACCACCGGAACCCCGTCATAGAGTTCCAGAAATCCGAAGGTTGCCCGGGGCGCCGAATAGATGTGGTCCGGCCCGATGGCGCCCACCAGCAGACCGAACAAGCCGCCAATGAGCCCTTTGAGCGTATTGCCGGTTGAAACCACCGCAATCAGGGTCAGGCCGAAGAGCATCACCACCACCATTTCCACACTGTGAAAGTAATATCCCACACGTGCCAGAAAGGGCAGGGCAAAAATTGAAAAAATCGACGCAATCAAGCCTCCAAATGCTGAAGCAACAAAGCTCAGCGTCAGGGCCTGCTGCGCCATCCCTTTCTGGGTCATGGGGTAGCCGTCAAAAGGCGTAGCCGCCGCGCCGGCGGTTCCGGGAATGTTTACCAGTATGGCCGGAATGCCGGCCCCCATGCGGGCCGAACAGTAAAGCGCCACCATAAAAGCCATGGCGGTGTTGACTTCCAGCGACAGGGTAAAAGGCAGCAGAATAATCAGGGTGTTGGCAGGCCCCAGTCCGGGAATCGCACCGATGACCAGGCCGATGATAATGGCCGGTATGATGACGTACCAGTGCCCCAGCGACGTCATAAAAAGTTGAATTAAAAAATCTAATGTAAATTCCATGCTAAAACAACCATTCTATCATCCGCTCGACCGGGCCCGAAGGAAAACGGGTTTCCAGCAGCGTGATAAAAAAGAAATAACCGGAAATTGAAAGCGCCAGCGAAATCGTAAAAAGTCGCACGGGTGAACGTACGCCGAGCAACAGCATGGCGGCCACAAGATAACTGAAGGTGGTCAGGGTAAATCCCCCCCAGGGGATCACGATCACATAAGCGACCGCCAGCAGCAGAAACCAGACGCGGGTAAACCGGGCGCCGCTTTTAAAGACAAAGTTTTTAAATTTCAGAGAGATCTTCCCTTGCCACCGATCCAGAGCGGTTTTGAAAAGGAAGATAAAGACCAGGAAAATAAGAATGGACCCGATCAGGACACCGTTGATCTGGGCCTCCCATGACAGGTCCATGATGGTATATAAATAATAGATGGCAAAAGCCAGGGCCATGAGCGGAAAAACAAGCTCATCACCTTTTGCTTTCTTTTCTTTTTCTGGGGTATCAGATTTTTCGTTCATTAAATTCAGCCACTTGTTTACATTGTTGTTGCAACTGCCGGTTTTACTTCAAAGTGAACCCATCCTGTCGGATTCCGTCCATCCAGCATTTCAAAATTATGGCGAGCCATGGCGGTCATTGCCGCCATGGCTCACTTTTCATCACAGGTAAATACGAGTGTCCTTTATTTCTTTTTCTTGCTTTTTCCCTTTGCCGTAAGCAGCTTGATATACCGGTTGGTAAGATCAATCATGTTATTGGCATATTCCATACACTCCGCCTCGTCGGCATAAGAGACAAATTCCCAGGGCCGACCGGTTTTTTCGATGGCGACTTTGTAGTCGGGATCATCGAAAACCTTGCGCATGGTGCTTTTGAGTTTTTCATAGCGTTCCGGGAATTTTTCAGCCGCCTTGGCGTGAATGGCAAACGCACGCGCCGAGGGCAGGTCGGGTATTTTGGTGCCGAACACAGCGTTAATCGGCGGAGCGTTGTTAGATTGCTCCGGGATCAGGTTTTTGGGAGAAAATACACCCAGTATCCGGGCCTGCTCTCCTGCGGAAACCGGATTGGCCATGGGCAGGGCGCTGGCGTCCACTTCGCCGGTCAGCGCCGCCACCACCGTCGGGTTGCCGCCGCCGTAAGGAATCAGATTAAATTTTGCGCCGGTTGCTTCGGCCAGCGCCAGGGCGCCGATGGATGCAGGATGGGGCAGCCGGCTGACCGATATCGTGACGGTCCGTTTCTTACCCTCCGCCACCAGGTCTTCGATGGTTTTAAAGGGGCTGCCGGCGCGTACCCAAATCACGCTGGGGTCCACATCTACGCGGTTGAAATAAATATAGTCCCCGGGAAATTTGTATTTCGGCTTTTGCAGGACATACATGATCGACTCCGGTCCCATGTTGCCGAAGAGCAGATTGTAGGCGTCCGGATCTCTCTTGCCAAGATAAAGTTCGTAGCCTACCTGGCCGCCTGCTCCCGAAAAGAAATCGGGTTGGAAGTCGGTCTTGATATACTTTTTCCACACGCCCATAAAGGCGCGTAGATTTTTATCGGCGCCCCCGCCGGCACCGGTGGGTACGACAATTTTAATGTTGCGGGAAGGAAAGTCATCCCCGAACGCCTTTCCAAACGGAAAAGTGGACATCGCACCGATCCCGATGGTAGCAACTGATCCCTTGATAAAGACCCGTCGCGAAATTCCTGAACTTGATTTTTTCATAAAAAGTCCTCCTCTAATTAAATTGATTTACACCCCTTTGAAAACAGTGTTTAATGCTACAAAGTAGCTATCTATGTGGTATTTGTCAAGACAATCCTGCACCATCGATTTTTCACCTGACCCGCTATGAGATTTGCAGATGAAGGCCTTCCCTTTAAGACCATAATTTTTTTGTTTTCAGAGAGAAAAAGTTTTATGGTCGTATCGCAAAGCGGTTTGAAATTGCAACGAATAGTTTTTAAATAAACTTCCTTGGGTTCGGGCTTGCCCGGGGGTTAAAGCTAGAGTATTTAATGCAAGACTCAAGGAAAGGGATTGATCTGCCCATCGCGAATCGGACAATCCCGGTTTAATTGTATCCTTGCTGATGTTCCAGAGAGAGTGATTACAGAATTGATGCGTTTTAGACGAACCTTTTTTCCGTTGCTGCTGCCGCTGCTGGCGATCGGTATCGCAACGTTGACGCTCTGGAAATGGCCCGGTCTGCTGAAAACGGTCCAGGGAACGAAAGAACTGCGCGCGCTGTTGATTATGTTGCCGGTCCTGCCTTATGCCGTCTTTGCCGTCGGCATTCTGATGGGGTGGCGCCATAACAACATCGGGCTGATCCTGACGTTTTTGGTCCTGGCGCTGACCTACCTTACGCTGATTCACGCCGGAACCGGCATGACAGCTGCAAAAAAACAGGGCCTTTTCATTCCCGAGGTCGTCGGTTTCCTGTTGCCGCTGAATCTGACCCTGTTCAGCATGCTGACCAAGCGACGGATATTAACCGCCGCATTTGTCGGCTGCTTTCTGCTGGTGCTGCTGCAAACCTTTGCCGTTCTGCTGCTCTGCAGCTGGCCGGGAGCGCAAGCGCCTGTTTTTACACCGTTTATAAAAAATATTTCACCGGCGCTGGCTGCTGCCATGACAGGGACTTCGATCCGGCTGGGGTCTTTTTTTCACGCCAATGCGCTAACAGCCGCATTTCACTGGCTGAGTCCGGGGGTTTTGTCCTTCTGCGGGGCGCTCATGTTTATGCTGGCGCAATTTCTATATCGCCGGGACGCATTCCTGGCAGGCTTCAGCGGCGCGCTGTCGGCCGTTTTTCTCGGAATGATCGCCTCAACGCCGGTCCCGGCAGCTACAATTTACTTTATGGCCGCCGGGTTGATTCTGATTGTCGCCGCCTTTGAAGTTTCCTTTTCCATGGCCTATGTGGATGAGCTGACAAACCTTCAGGGGCGGCGAAGTCTGAATGAAACCCTGCTGAACCTGGGATCAAAATATGCGATTGCCATGATTGATGTGGACCATTTCAAAAAATTCAACGATGCCTACGGCCACAAAACCGGTGATCAGGTACTTAAAATGATTGCGGCCGGTCTTGAAAGGGTTTCCGGCGGCGCCAAAACATTTCGATACGGAGGTGAAGAATTTGCGGCGGTCTTTCCCGGCAAGACCGCCCGTGAGGCCTGGCCGTATCTTGAAGAATACCGCCAAAGGATTGCTTCCACATCCTTTATTGTCAGAAGCAAGGGGCGGCGCAAGAGCAGCGCAAAACAAAGAGGCGTGCAGAAAACCGAAGGCCGTAAAACAGTTCAGGTCACGGTCAGCATCGGTATTTCCGCACCGGACAAGCGTTACAACAACCCTGAAAAGGTTTTAAAGGCTGCCGATAAAATCCTTTACAGGGCCAAAAAGGCCGGCCGGAACCGGATGCTGACTTAAAAGAATATCAGATACAACCCTTGATAACAGCTATAGTCCGGCGATGATGGCATCCGTCATTTGGGTCGTCCCGGCCGTACCACCCAAATCATAGGTAACCGCTTTACCCGCTTTCAGGACCGCAGCCACCGATTTCTCGATTTGAATGGCTTTATCCTTCTCCCCCAGAAAACGCACCATCATGGCTGCCGACAATATCATGGCTGTTGGATTGACTTTGTTGTGGCCAGCATATTTGGGTGCGCTCCCATGGGCGGGCTCAAAAACCCCGAGCCCGTCGCCGTAATTGACTCCCGGACAGATGCCCACGGACCCGACAAGACCTCCTGCAAGATCTGCGATAATATCGCCGTAAAGATTCGGCATCACCAGAACATCATAAGTTTCGGGCTTTCGGACCAGCTCCAGACACTGGGCATCCACATTCATCTCCTCAAATTCCACTTGGGGATACTCCTTGGAGAGCGATCGCGCTTCTCTTAAAAACAGACCGTCCGTTAATTTCAGAACGTTGGCTTTCAGGACCACGGTCACTTTTTTGCGGTCTTCCCTGACCGCAAAATCGAAAGCAAACCTTATGACGCGCCGCGCCCCTTGCCGGGTGATGAATTTAATGCCGACTGCGGCATCCTCCCCGATCATCTGTTCCTGGCCCCGGTATACATCCTCGGTGGTTTCACGGACCACGGCCAGATCGACGTTCTCGTAACGGCTTTTTACCCCGGGAAAAGATTTAGCCAATCGGAGGTTCGCAAACAGGCCCAATGTTTTTCGCAGGTATCCGTTGGGTCCGGGAAATTCGGTTCCCGGCACATTGGAAAGCGGCCCTTTGAGGGTCGCCCGGGTTCTTCTGATGGATTCCAGAACGTGGTCTCCCACCGGATGGCCATATTCCGGAATGGCGCATTGTCCGGCCATCTGCTTTTCCCATTGGATTTTGACGCCGGCAGCGTCCACCACATTTACAGCCGATTGTACAATCTCCGGACCAATGCCGTCTCCGGGGATCAGTGTGACCGGATACATGGTTGTTTCATCCTTTCCTACAACAATACGTTAGAGTTGTTGTCAAAAATATGTTCAAATAACTTTTGTGTCAGCCGCCGGAGGATTTTGTTTCAGTCGGCAAACTGTTTGAGCAAATTAGAGCACGTTCAATTGAACATTATCTAATTGACTAAATTTATACAAAATTTGATTTTCATTAAATGGTCTTAACATCTGCGCCGAGTTCAATTGGTACGCGCTTTTATTTGCGAGTTTTTGCCGACTGAAACGGAATTGTCCGGCGGCTGAATCGGAATGTAATTATGACAACCGCTTTAAGCACAAGCGGTAAAAACACGTTTCCCTAAGATCGCTGTATGGCAAAAGGGGGCTTGCATGTCAAACACAAATCGTTTAATTTCCCCCCCTTGATCATATTGTATTTGACAGCCGCACCGATTTATAGTGGAATGCCGTTTTTGATATGTTATAACGCTTTTATTATGGAGCAGGAGGAAAAATTACAATGAATCTCAAAGCAAAAGAATATTTGGAAAATCAGAAGAAAGTCACCGCTGATAAGCTTGCAGCCCGCACATCCGCGCTCAAAGAGAAAGGTTTGGACGATTCCGCCATCAAACGCGACAGCTTGATCAAAAAAATGAAAGCCGATATCCGCAAGGCAAATTACCGCCTGGCCTGCGTTGCCGCCCAGGAAAAGTTAAACGCTGATAAGGTCCAGGCCAAAGCAGACAAATTGGCTGCAAAAAAAGAGGATGCGGATAAGCCGAAAGCAAAGAAGACCAAAGAGGCTCCGGTAAAAAAGGAAAAGAAAGCCAAAAAGAAGGAGTCGGCTCCGGCTGCAGATAAAAAGAAGTAGGAATCGCCCGTTCATCTATATTTTTATTGATCCCTGCCAACTGCATCCCGGTTAACGCCTTAATATGTAGGGCGTGGCCGGGATGCCGAATCATGACAAAGTAAATATCAACGGCACTAATAATGCACCCCCGGTCTTCAGCAACCGCGCGATCAAACTAATTTGTCGACAAATTAAGTAGTTAAGACATCCAACCAGTAATCTGTCACCTTGAAGCTAGCCGTATTTCGAATTTTCAAATCGCATCGGAGGTCAAGTCCGCCCTATCTTCAAGGCGTTTAGGGCGAAGCTTTCCCCCCTGGTCGGAACTGCGGGTCCTTGGCAATACCGCCCTACCTCTCATTGAGCTTTACACAATTGTTCTACGATTCGCCCTTGCTTAACCAGGCCGGTTTAATGAGCAGATACTTGAGCACATCTCCGGCAACGATATCCGCCCCTGAAATAATTTCCTTGTTTTTGATGGATATGCCGGCATGATGAACCGAATCCGGATTGCCGGAGATCAGCGGGTGCCAGGGGCTCAAATCCTTGCCTTCCGCCACCGTACGGTATCCGCAGGTTTTCGGCAGCCATTTCAATTTAAGAATATTTTCAGGAGAAATTTTTTTACAACCCCGTTCGAACCGAAACCGGTTCGCATAGATTCGGCAGCGACAGGTCTCCAGATCCAGATGACGGCAGGCCACCGCGGTGAAGCGGATCTTTCCCGATTTCCCCTCGCGGAAACGGTGAAGACAGCAGATGCCGCACCCACAGCAGAGCGACTCCCACTCTCTAACGGTCATTTCGTGTAGGGTTTTGGTTTTCCAGTAAGGATTCTTCATTCTATTGGGTTTAACTTAGCACGTTTTAAAATCCCTCCCAACCTCCCTTTGCGAAAGGGAGGCGAACAATTCCCCCTTTAAAAAGCTGAGCTTTACCCACACTTGACACAGGGGGGTTAGGGTCCGTTTTTCATTGGAGGAGGATGTT
>JARGFK010000057.1 GCA_029211065.1 Desulfobacterales bacterium | reverse complement strand
AGGGCATGCGGATAATGAGCCACGACGGGGAAACCTTGATACGGATGTATGCCGAAGCCTAAACGTTGTCACCTGCTTCTCTACTCTACTCAAAAAATAAAGAGGGAAGCCGGGGCTGCCTGATCTGAGCGGTTTTTTCGGTCCCTACCAAAGAAACAGAAAGAGTTCTTCTGTCAGCCATCCGGCCGCAAAGCAGATCGGCAACGTAAAAACCCAGGCCGTGAGAATTTTGCCTGCAAGCCCCCAGCGAACGGCTGAAAATCTTCGGGTGGAACCGACTCCCATGATGGAGGTGGTTACTACATGGGTGGTGCTGACGGGCAGGCCGAAAAGGCTTGAGACGATGATGGTGGCGGCTGCGGATGTTTCGGCGGCAAATCCGTGAATCGGCTCAAGCTTGAGCATATTGACGCCCAGGGTCTTGATGACGCGCCACCCGCCCAGGGCGGTGCCGGTTCCCATGGCAAGGGCGCATGTCAGAATAACCCAGAAGGGGACTTCCAGAGACTGTAGCAGGCCGCCGCTGACCAGCGACAGGGTGATGATACCCATGGCCTTCTGGGCGTCATTGGAACCATGGCTGAAAGCCATGCATGCCGAGGAGAGGATCTGCAGCCTTCCGAAATGCCGGTTGAGCTTGCCGGGTGGAAATTGCCCAAAAACCATTATCAAGAGTTTCATGAACAGATACCCCAACAGAAGCCCGACAAAAGGGGAAATCAGCAGGGACATAAAAATCTTGGTAATCCCGCCGACGTTCAGTATCCCCGCGCCGCCATAGGCGATGGAGGCGCCGATCAACCCACCGATGAGTGCATGCGAGCAGCTGATGGGCATGCCGAACTTTGTCATAACGGTGTTCCATAGTGTCGCGGTCACAAGGGCGGCTATGACCACGGTATCGGTTACAGCGGTCGGGCTTACGATTCCCGACCCGATGGTTTTGGCCACCGCCGTGAAAGCAAAAGCGCCCAGAATGTTCATGACGGCGGCCATGATGATCGCCTGGAGGGGTGACAGCACCCGGGTGGAAACAACCGTGGCAATGGCATTTGCCGAATCGTTCCATCCGTTGCTGACGTCGAAAAACACGGCCAGGATGACGATTATCAGTATGATTTCAAGCATATTTCAGGACGATTGACTCCAGTGTATTGGCAACGTCTTCACAGCGGTCGGAGGCATTTTCGAGGTTTTGATAAATATCTTTCCACTTGATGATCATGACCGGATCTTGAATTTCTTCGAATAATTTTCCGAGCGCTTCTCTGAATTGACTGTCATTCTGATTTTCAAGGCCATGAATCTGGATACACAGATCCTGAATGTATCCATATTCTTTTTTCTTGAGATGATTCACAGCGCGGTAGACCAGGTCGATCATTGCTGCCAGGGTTTTTGCCAGGGCGGCTGCCTCGACTGTTGACGATTTCAGGTTGAATATCTGGGATCTTTCCACCGCACCCCACATCAGGTCTAAAATATCATCCATTCTCGTCGCCAGCAGATGAATATCTTCCCGGTCGATGGGGGTAATAAATGTCTGGTTCAGCTTCCGTATGATTTCATGGGTCAGCAGATCGTTATCGTGTTCCAGGTCTTTAATGTGCTTGATTTTATTTGATATATTACTGAAATCGTTAAAAAAATCAACTAAGGCGGCGGATGCTTTGACAAGGTTGTCACCCATACACTCGAAAATTTCAAAAAAATCGGTCTCTTTCTTAAAAAATTTCATCACTTAATACCCTGTGTAGGATGGAGTTATGAAGAGGTGTTAAAAAGCATATTTAAGCGAGAAATGAATTATCCAATTCCAAAGGGAAGGTCAAGAACAATCAGGGAAAAGAGATCTTAATATGGAGAGGTCTTTGGCTCTGCCGATATGAACTGATACAAAATTAGAAGTACAAACAACAATAAAATATTCCCTTCCAGGGATAATCAAAGCCGAGTTCTCTGGACCCGGTTATTACTCTGAGAGTGTGCCGCGGAGGGTAAGATCCTTTTCAATGGATTCGATCCGGACAGGGACGATGGTATTTTTCAGGTTGTCCCCGCCACTTAAACCTACCGGCAGATAATTGGCGGTAAATCCCTTGAGCATGCCGGAGGCGTCCCGCCGGCCTTCAATGAGCACCGGCAGGGTCCGGCCGATAAAGCGCCTGTAAAAATCCTTTTTTATGGCGGCGCCAATCTGACGCAGACTGTGACATCTTGATTTGATGACCTGGGCGGGGACCTTGCCGGTAAAAGTGTCGGCCGGGGTGCCCTTGCGGGCTGAAAAGGGGAACACATGCAAATAGGTCAAAGGCAGTTCCTCGATCAGGTCCACCGTGTTTTGAAAGGCAGCCTCGGTTTCACCCGGAAACCCGATGAGAACATCCGCGCCGATGGCTGCATCCGGCATGGCGGCACGTATTTTAAGGACCAGTTCCCTGAAAAAACTCCGGGAATAAGGCCGCTTCATGCGCTCCAGGATCGTATCATCCCCGCTTTGCAGCGGGATGTGAAAATGATGACAGAGCTGTTTTGAAGCAGCCGTCAGATTGATGATATCCTCGGAAATTTCCCGCGGTTCGATGGAGCTGAGCCTGAGGCGGTCGATCGGCCGGTCGGAATCCACCTGCCGTAATACCGCAAAGAGGCTGGCGGGCGGGTCAAGGTCCTGGCCGTAGCAGCCCAGATGCACGCCGCAGAGGACCACCTCGTGGAAACCGGCCCGGGCCAAACGTCGAATATTTTCCATGACATTTTCAAAAGGCATGCTGCAACTACGGCCCCGGGCATAGGGGACGATGCAGTAGGAGCAAAAGGCATCGCAGCCGTCCTGGATTTTTAAAAACGGCCGGGTGCGGCTCTTGGGGACGGTCAGTGCCGGCTCCCTGAATGGCGGTGCTGCTGCTGGCTTGAAACCGACGGCGGCGAGTGGCCCCGGGCTGTCCGGTGGGGATGTCAACATGTCCGGGATGGCGTGCTTGGCGGCGTGGCCTAGCACGCAACTGATGCCGGCAATTTTTTTTAACGCGTCGGGATCGGTCTGGGCATAACATCCGGTCACCAGGATGCGCGCTCCGGGGTGGGCCTTGAGAGCCTGGCGAACGGCCTGGCGGGACTGCATGGCTGCTTTCCTGGTGACGGCGCAGGTGTTGATGATGCACACTTCAGCGCCGGCGGCGCTTTGGGCTTCATCGGTCCAGCCGGACTTTTCCAAGGCTGCGGCAATGGTTTCGGATTCATACTGGTTGACCTTGCAGCCCAGCGTGGTGATGATAAATTTAGGCAATCCACCCCCCTCCCAAGACCTCGTCACCCTGATAAAAGACCGCCCCCTGGCCGGGGGTGATGGCAGCTTCGGCTTCATCGAAAGTAACGGCGGCGGTCCGGTCGTCTATGGGTGTTACAACAGATGGCGCGGCGCTGTGGCGGTAGCGCACGCGCGTTTTCACTTTAAGGGGGGCCGGGGGTGGCATGCCGTTGATCCAATTGATGTCCGTAACCCGGCACTGGAGAGCGCCCAGGTCTTTTTCAAAACCGACGATCAGACGATTTTGGGGTTTGTCGATCTCTAGGACGTAATAGGGTTCGGATGAAGGGCAGTTGATCCCCCGGCGCTGGCCGATGGTAAAGAGGTGCAGGCCGTTGTGCCGTCCGATAACGTTTCCGTCCACATCCGCAATGGGTCCGGGTTGGGGCGTAAAGTTCGGCTGCCGGGCCAGAAACTCACCGTAGCTGAGCCCTTTAATGAAACAGATGTCCTGGCTTTCGTCACTCGAAAGCGGTTTAAGGCCGTTCAGGGCCGCCATCTCCTTGACGGCTGTTTTGGTAAATTCACCCAGGGGAAAGACCGCCCGGCAAAGCTGGTCCTGGCGCAGGAATGCCAGAAAATAAGACTGGTCTTTGGTGCGGTCGACCCCGCGCAGGAGATGACATCGGCCGCTGTCGTCGGTTCTGATGCGGGCGTAATGACCGGTTGCCAGGCATTCGGCGCCCAGGGTGCGGGCAAAGTCAAGGAGGGCGCCGAACTTGATCTGCGGGTTACAGACCATACAGGGATTGGGCGTACGGCCCTTTTCATAACCGTCAATAAAATAGCGAATGACGTCCTCTTTGAATTGTGAGCTCAAGTCGAGGATTCTAAAAGGTATTTCAAGCCGGCCGGCGAGTTCGGAGATTCCGGCGGCGATGGTATTTTTGCGGTCTTGGGACAGGTTTTCCGTCGAAGGGGAAGATAAAGCGGTTTCATAGCCGGTGAGGAAATGGATTCCGATGACCGCATGGCCCTGCTGCCGCAATCGATACGCCGCCATCATGGAGTCGACCCCGCCGCTGATGGCAATGGCAGTCAGCGGTTTCATCCAAAATTTATCGAGTTGACCGGGCGGATGCTCATGGCCCGGGTGGGGCAGGCCGGCACGCAAAGCTCGCAGACGCTGCATTTTTGCTGATCAAATTCGACGCTCATTTCCGGGCGCTGAACGGAAAGGGCGCCGGTGGGGCAAACGGCCGTGCAGGCGCCGCAGTGGGTGCACTTTTTTTTGCTGCGCTTGACTTCCTGGTCTGCGTTTTGGACGTTTACATTTTGATCCTTCAAATATTTCACGCCTTCCCGGAAGTTTTTTTTGTCTCCGGAAAGTTCAAGAACCATGATGCCTTGTTTGCGCGGGAGCACGGCGGCGTTTAGGATATTAAATGTCAGATCGTAGGCCCGGGCAAGCTGGCACACGATGGGCTTTTGCACTTCGGTCTGGGGAAACCGCAGTATCAGAATCTTTGAATACACTTTATACCTCCTGAAAAAATTCAAAAAGCGCCCGTTCCCGGACATGGGTTCGACGGTTACATTTTGAAAGAGACCCTTTATTTTTTAGTGAAAACATATTAATTTAAAAATAATATGGAATGATGTCAATATGAACTTTAGATTTAAGGAATATCCCTAAAAAGGTGCAATTCTCGAATATTTCGCAAAACCTTATTATCTGAGTTTAGACCATATGAATCCATTCGCCTATCGGACAACCGGCCTGGCCATCAAAACCCTGTCGAGTCTCTTAAAGGCCCGCATCTACTTTCACGGGGAAGAAAACATCCCCAAAGGGCCCACCCTATTCGTCATCAATCACTTTACCCGAATTGAAACCCTGCTGATGCCGTATCACATCAACCGGCTGACAGGCATTCCGATATGGTCGCTGGCCGACTTCAGTCTGTTCAAGGGCGCTTTCGGAAGCTTTCTCAATTCGGTGGGGGGGGTATCCACCAAAAACCCCGACCGGGACCGACTGATCGTAAAAACCCTGCTCACGGGCGAGGCCGCCTGGATCATTTTTCCTGAGGGCCGGATGGTCAAAAGCAAAAAGACCGTTGAAAAAGGACACTTCATGATCACGGCTGCCGGCGCCAGGCACCCGCCCCACACCGGTGCGGCGACACTGGCGTTGCGAACGGAATTTTACCGCCGGCGCCTGAGAGAGATCCGCAGCGCGGCGCCGGAAGAGGCTGAAAGGCTCCTGGACCTTTTCAAGATCGATACAATGGCGGCGGTTTCTCAGGTCAGCACCCATATCGTTCCGGTGAACATCACCTACTATCCGATCCGGGCCAAGGAAAACACCCTCAGCGATTTGGCGGCCCAGCTGGTTGAAAATCTGCCGGAACGTATGAAGGAAGAGCTGATGACCGAGGGGACCATGTTTTTGTCCGGTGTTGATATCGATGTCCGCTTCGGCCGGCCCATCGACATCGCACCCTATCTGGACGAGGCCAAAATAGGCCGGGACATTGCCGCAAGGGGCGCAATCAACTTTGACGATCCCATCCCGTCCCGGCAATTGATGCGCAAGGTATCCGTCCGGGTGATGCAGCGGTATATGTCCGATATTTACAGCCTGACCACCGTCAACCATGATCATCTGTTCAGTTCGATCCTGCGGTTGATGCCGGCCCGCAAGATCGACCGCTACGATCTGCGTCAGCGGGCATTTCTGGCAGCCGCCCTGGACCTGAAGGATTTCTGCGTGTATTTCCACCAGGCCCTCCAGCAGGATCAGATCCACCTGCTGGCGGATGATTCTTTTCACAAGTTCAGGGACTTTCTGTCCCTGTCCCTTGAAAAAGGGGTTTTAGATCGGCAGCGGAACAACCTGGTAAAAAACAAATCTAAATTTACATCGCCGCTGAACTTTCATCGCATTCGCATCGACAACCCGGTGGAAGTCATTGCCAATGAGGTGGAGCCGCTGACACAGCTGCAGCGGCGGCTCAAACGGCTGGCATGGACGCCGAAATTCTGGGTCCGCCGGCAGATCGACGCGCATCTGCTGAAGCTGGCTGAAAGTGAATTCCAGACGGATTATAAAACTTTTTTCATAAAGGGGGAATCCAAACCGTTGGACAGCGGCCGGCCGTATCTGATCCGGGGGAGGTCCCGGGATATCGGCGTGCTGGTGATACACGGATACATGGCATCGCCGCTGGAGGTGAAAGAACTGGCGGAATACCTGGGGCGGCAGGGGCTCTGGGTTTTTGCCCCGCGCCTCAAAGGGCACGGCACATCTCCCGCGGACCTGGCAACGCGAACCTATAAGGACTGGGTCAAGTCGGTGGACTTGGGCTACGGCATCATCCGGAACCACTGCCGGCGGGTCGTCGTGGGCGGGTTTTCCACCGGCGCCGGTCTGGCGCTGGACCTTGCCGCCCGGATAAAGGACATTGCGGGGATCTTTGCGGTTTCGCCGCCGATGCGGCTGCAGGACTTTTCTTCCAAATTCGTTCCGGCGGTGGATGGTTGGAACCGGATCATGAAAAGGGTGCACTGGGAAGGCGCCCAAAAAGAATTTGTGGAAAACAGGCCTGAAAACCCGCATATCAATTATGTGCGGAATCCGGTGGCGGGCATCAGGGAGCTGGAGCGCCTGATGGAAGCGCTGGCGCCCAAGCTGGGGGAAATCACATCTCCGGCGCTGGTAATACAGTCACGCCGGGATCCGGTCGTGGATCCCAAAGGGTCCCGCCGTGCGTTCGAACAGCTGGGGTCTGCCGACAAAGCGTACACCCTGTTTAATTTCAACCGCCACGGCATCCTGCTGGGGCCGGGGGCCGAGCGCGTGCACCGGGCCATCAATGACTTTATCATGCACCTGAAATGACTTTCGGAACCAAACGGGGACGGAGCCTTGAAACTTACAAAGGATTTTCCGCTAACAGTTAAAACCAAAAAATAAATTCGAAATCCGAAACAAATACAAAATTCGATTGGTTAAATGACAAAAACAATCGGGCGTTCCGATGGGGGGGTAGACTACATACTGTTTCGGTCATTTGAATTTTGATCATTGACTATTGTTTCGAATTTCGTGCTTCGATATTCGAATTTTCAGACGGCAGCTGCCTTGTCGGCGATATCCATGATCAGCATGGTGGCCGGGTCCAGCTGCAACCCCCTGGGGTCCCTGTCCGCACTGCCGCCTTTCAAGACCCGGACATGAATTTCTTCGCCTTCGGGCTTCAGGCCGATCAACACCTCAAACAAGTCGGCGACATTCTGAAACGCGGAGGGGACGCCGTCGGGGTCTGTATCAACGGTTTCATGGCGATGGGTGCGAACGGAAAACCAGACATGCAGGGCATGCTTCAAGGCCAATTGTTTTAATTCCTGCAGCATTTCACGGGCGCTTTCCGTAAAGGGGAGCCCGTCGATGATGATCATGTTGGGAAAAAAAATGCCCTGCTCGGTCAGGTCGGTGAGGCGTTCTTCCAGTTTGGGCACGCTGAACACCTCGACTTTAAACGTCATGATAAACCGGTGCGGCAGGATCCCTTCCCAGAGCTGATCTATCTGTGCCAGCTGGTATTTATCAGCAATATGCCGGAAAACCTCTTCGTACCAGAGGCTGACTTTTTTTACCGGATCATTCATGCTGATATGCAGAACGTTCCGGTTGCCCAAGAGGGTATTGAGGGCGAGCTGCACCATCAGGGATGTCTTGCCCACGCCGGCGCGCGCCAGGATGGCGCCGAAGCCGCCCGGTGACAGAATGGTTTCCTGCTCATTTCCCAGGAGCCGCAACGGGTTCCGGAGGATCAGGTCCTTTTTCAGCATAAAGAAACTCCTTTCTTTCAGATATATCACATTGGCCGTAGCTGACGCGTCCATGGCTTCAACACGGGTGTTATCAGGCGACATTCTTTTTTTCTTCTTGGGCTTTTCGGATGATTTCTTCAGTTATCGAAACCGGTACCGTTTTATAGTTGAAAAATTCCATGGTAAACTGGGCCTTGCCCTGGGTCAGCGACCGTAGAACTGTGGAATAGCCGAACATTTCAGCCAAGGGGACCTGGGTTTCAATCACGCACATGACGCCCTCGTCCTGGGAACCGACGATGATGCCCCGGCGCTGATTCAGTGATCCCATGACCGGCCCCTGAAATTCCGTAGGGGTTTCCACCACCACTTTCATGATGGGCTCCTGGATGACCGCCTTGGCCCTGGCATATCCTTCCAGAAAGGCGCCCCGGGCGGCAGCCTGAAAGGCCATGTCGGACGAGTCCACCGCGTGGGAGGCCCCGTCGTTGATGACGACCTTGATGCCGGTAACCGGAAATTGCAGCTTGGGCCCCTTGGCCAGGCAGTTGCGGAATCCTTTTTCGCAGGCCGGGATATACTGGGTGGGGATGGAACCGCCCGTTACCTTGCTTTCAAAGATAAAATCTTCTTCACTGGTGGGCTCCATGTAGCCGGCCACGCGGCCGTACTGACCGGAGCCGCCGGTCTGCTTTTTATGGATATAGTTAAACTCGGCCATCTGGGTGATGGTTTCACGATAGGCCACGCGCGGCGCGCCGGTGGTGACCCCTGCCTTGTACTCCCGGCGCATGCGCTCGACATAAACCTCCAGGTGCAGCTCCCCCATGCCCGAGATGATGGTTTCATTGGTTTCTTCATCGACATAGGCCTTGAAGGTCGGGTCTTCCTTGGTAAACCGGTTGAGGGCTTTGGACATGTTGATTTCAGCTTTGTGGTCTTCAGGGACAATCGCAAGGGAGATGACCGGCATGGGGACATACATGGATGTCATGGTGAGACTGAGGCCGGGACTCACGAAGGTGTCGCCGGAGGCGCAGTCGATGCCGAAAAGGGCGCCGATAAAGCCGGCCGGAATCCTGCTGATTTCTTCCATCTGGTCGGCATGCATCCGGGCCAGGCGGCCGACCTTCACTTTTTTCTGGGTGCGGACGTTGATAATGGTGTCGCCTTTGGCCAGGTTGCCCTGGTAAACCCGGATATACGTGAGCTGGCCGTACTGGCCGTCTTCAAGCTTGAATGCCAGGGCCACCACGGGATTGGCAATGTCGGGGACCAGCCGGACAGGTGTTTCCTGGTTGTCCATATCGAGCGCCATGTTTTCAACATCGGCCGGGCAGGGCAGCAAATCGGTGACAGCGTCCAGCAGCGGCTGCACACCTTTATTCTTGTATGCAGAGCCCAAAAAAACCGGCGTGAATTCCCGTGTCAGGGTCGCCTTTCGAATCGCCGCAATGAGCAGCTCATCGGTGACGCTGTCTTCAAGGGCCGCCTCGGTCAGTTCATCCGAGAACATGGCGGCGGAATCGATCAGTATCTCCCTTTGGCGGGCGGCTTCCGCCAGAAGATTTTCGGGAATTTCTTCCATCCGGACGGTTTCACCATTTTCGCCGTCAAAATAGAGGGCTTTCATTCTGACCAGGTCCACCATTCCCCGGAGGTCGGCTTCAAGGCCGATGGGTATCTGCAAGGCAACGGCGTTGTGGCCCAGTTTTTCCCTGAGCTGGTTGATGACCCGGGAGGGGTTGGCGCCGCTGCGGTCGCATTTATTGATAAAGGCGATGCAGGGGACCTTGTAGCGCTTCATCTGCTGGTCCACGGTAATGGACTGAGATTGTACGCCCCCCACCGAACAGAGCACCAGTACCGCGCCGTCCAACACCCGCAGGGAGCGTTCGACCTCGATGGTGAAGTCGACATGACCGGGGGTGTCGATGATATTGATTTCATGTTCGCGCCATTCACAGTATGTCGCGGCCGAGGCGATGGTAATCCCGCGTTCTTTTTCCAGTTCCATGGAATCCATGGTGGCCCCGATGCCGTCTTTGCCCTTCACGTCGTGGATGGCATGAATCCGCTTGGTGTAAAAAAGGATTCTTTCGGTAAGGGTTGTTTTTCCGGCGTCGATATGAGCGCTGATTCCGATGTTCCTGACTTTTAAAATCTCACTTTTCATGACACTTTTTCCTTTGAAAACAATAGAATAATTTAATAAATCCCGTTTCGCAGCTTTTGGGACAAAAAAACCCCCGCAACAGAGGTCGTGGACAACCAAACGACCAGATGGGGGATTGCCATGCGGCTGTAATTAAAATTTCAGTAGACTATTTATTTAATTTGTGTTTGTCAATATGATTTATACATCCATATATTCCAGGATCGATATTTCAGGCGTAACTGATGCAATGCCCGGAACGGATTTAACCAATTTGATAACGCGCTCTTTATCCTCTTCGCTGTAAGCAAACCCCCTTAAAGCAAGGGTCCCTTTTTGAGGTACTTCCAGGTGCAGCAGGGTCAGGTTGACGTTGTGCTTTAAGAGAACCGCCCGGACAGCTCTTTCCTGTGACAGTTTTTCCATGGTTTCCAGCGCAGTCAGACTGCAGGTCTTGATTTCATCCAGGCGGGCGGTTGCGATGATGAGACTTGCGGCCGCTTCACTGCCCAGTTTGCCTGAATTTATCATTAAATCGTACAGCGACGGATCGTCCCAGTTCAGATTGAATGCAAATTTAAAAAATCCTTTTTTCTCATTATCACTCTTTAGAATGAGCTTTCGGGCAACTTCAGGACCCAGCCCCTGTTTTTTCCCCAGCTGCTCAATCCGGTAGGGTTCCGACGCATGGATGAGGACGTGCAGGGCACACCCGAAATCCCGCAGCAGTATCTGGCTGCCGTGACCCATAATAACGCCCTGTCCCTCTTTGGCGACTTCATATATGACGGATTCCATATATTCAAGGTAAGACTCCGGCTTGGAACTTAAGAAACGGTCAAAAAATCCGGGCGCCTTTTCGTCCAGACCCTTAAGATCCTCGGATTTAATCTCCAGCTGCATTGCCCGATCCCGCAAGCGTTGATCATCGAACAGTTCCAGATTCAACTTATTTGCAACAATTTTGGCAATGTCCGGATCGGCACTTCCCATACTCTGCGAAATTGTTATTAATGACATTGGGCACCTCCTCTGATTTGTTTCAAGAAGACCTTAAAAATTAGCCACAAAAAGTTTTGATTTGTTATAATCTAACCATTGTAATGGACCGGTCAAGGGATCAGGGCGTCTCTCTCTCAACTTTTGGTAGTGATTCAGGTGCGCTCCGGCCCACGATTTGCCTTTATGTTGTGCCGGTATTAATAATATCATTGAAAGTTTTTTTTACTTGACAAATCAACATATTAATTAATAATAGTTAATTACCTGTATTACTGGTCAGACCAAAAAGGATGACAGATGCGGCAGTTCGAAAAAATTACCCAGATCAAGTTTAAGAGCAAGAGTTCAATCATTGCCGAGCAGATTTTACAGTTGATCAGAACCGGGCAGTATCCCGTCAGCAGCAAGCTTCCGCCGGAACGCATTATTGCCGAGCAGATGGGCGTCAGCCGGCCTTCGGTGAGAGAGGCCATCAGTGCACTGCAAATCGTCGGTGTCCTTGAAACCCGTCCGGGGGACGGCACCTATGTTTTCAAACCCCTGATCAGTGACCACCTGTCGTCGCAAGTGCAGACCATCCTTGAACAAAGCGACAGTCCTTATGAAATCATTCAGGCCCGAAAAGCAATCGAGTCGGGGGTCATCCATCAGGCCATCAAGCTGGCGACGGACGCCGATATCCAGCGTATCCGGGATGCGTGGCATAAAAAGCATGAAAAAGGGCTTGAAGGTGATTATGATGCCTATACCAAACAAGGGAAAGACTTTCATCTTTCCATTGCCCAGGCCACCGGAAACAGCCTGATTGTCGATATCATGGATCGGCTGCTCAGTTTTACCAATCAACCGTTGTGGCGCAGCATGCGATGCCGCTACTATGAGCTGAACCCGAAACGGATTGAACCGATGATGGATGTTCATAAAATGATCGTGGCCGCTTTTGAGGAAAGGAACGCTGAAAAAGCGATTCAAGCCCTGGAAGAGGATTTGGACACGGTGCTTGAACAGCTTTACAATATGAGTTAGCCCGTACAAAATCGGGGCCCGGCCAGGAAAGCGACAGATTAAGGAATTTAAAAATTATTTGTACCCTGCAGCGACCCATCAGCGTTTGCGAGGTGTCTCTGCGGGGTTTTCTTCATTTTATCCATTCAGCCCGAGGAGGGATTTTTGTGAAAGTGATCGGTGTCCATCTGGACCGCTGTACCGGATGTAAAACCTGTGAACTGTATTGTGCCACTGAAAGGGGCAGCAATAGTAAATTCCTGTTGCGGTCGGTGCAGGAAGCGCCTTTGCCCCAGGCGCGGGTAAGGGTTGAGGGGTGTAATCAAGTGCCGGTAACGCTCCAGTGCCGACACTGCCGGCAGGCGCCGTGTCTGGACGCCTGTCTCACCGGTGCGCTGGTGCGGGACCCGGAAACCCAGATGGTGGTAATTCATGAAAACCGTTGTATTGGATGCTGGACCTGCACCCTTTTCTGTCCCTATGGGGCAATCTATCCCTGGCCCCAGCGGGGAATCGCCCTTAAGTGCGATCGTTGCCTGTATATGGAAAACCCGATCTGCGTGGATGTCTGCCCGACCCGGGCACTCGAACTCGTGGATGTAGACGAGTTCGAAGCGCTGCTCCATGGGAAACGGGCAAAATTGATTCAGGAGGGCACTGCCTTTAAAAAAGACGGCAAAATGTTGCTGCTGGATTTGGTGAAATAAATTAGAATCTGATTTTATAATATAACCCGGCAATTAAATATGTCATTCCGGCCGCATCCCGCCCTGCGGGAGGAGAGCCGGAATCCAGATAAGTTTTTGAGAATACTGGATTCGCGCCTGCGCGGGAATGACAAAAAGAAATGAAAAGTTGGTATATTTAATTGCAGATTTAATAACTTTTGGAAGTTAAACTTTTTATGGAAACAATTCATCTGAAAACGGTTGATCCGGTCAGTCAGGAGCTGCTTCGCCTGGCAGCCAAAAACGGGATTGCGCTTAACTGGGACCGTTATGAAAAGTTGCAGCCCCAGGATGGTTTTCTGCGGCTGGGACTGAGCTGCCCATTCGGCTGCCTCCAAGGACCCTGCCGCATCGATCCTTTTGGACGCGGGCCTGACCGCGGGCTGTGCGGTATGGACCGCGATGCAATGGTGGCGGCGATGCTGTTGCGCATCTGTCTCCAGGGCACATTGACGATTCTAAACGATATTGCGTTGTCGGATGCAGCGCCGACAGTCTCTTTTGCGCCTGGGTTAAAGAAATCTGCGGCAAAAGCAATCAAGGGAGTTGCGCCTAAATCCCTTTCCACAGCTCAAATATTTAAAAGTGCCGCCCTGCTCCAGCGGCCGGCAGACCCCTTCGGGGTTCTTCTGGAACAAACGCTGGTGCTGAGTCTGCTGGCTGTGGGGCTTTTGGGGCAACAAGTTCATGAGGATAAAGGGAAAGACCGCACGGTTCAGGCCGGCTACGGCGTGTTGTCCGGCGGACATGTCACTATTGCCATTGCCGGACAGCCGCCGCGAAAACTGGTTGAAGCCCTTGGGTCGGCGGCAGCCGGCAAATCAGGCGCTTCTGTTCGGCTCGTGTCTTTGGGCGACTGGATTCCCGCCGCTAAAGGCTACCTCCCCCTTGCGTGCAGCTCGGCTGAAGCGGAGCTGCTGTTGAGCGCCCGTGCGATTCATTTCCTTGTTGCCGGCGCCGGTGCAGACCCGGGTGTAATCGAGACCGCCGCCAAGATGGACGTGCCGGTTGCAAGGGCAGAAGACAAATCCGATGCAGCCAAGATCCTGAAATCGGCGCGCCAATTTCACAGCCACGCGCCCCGGCCGGAAATCACCTTTGAATCCCACCTGATGGAAGCGGGCGTGGTCACGACGGCGCTTACGGAACGGAAGGGATCAACCCCCAAAAAGCCAAAAAGCCGGTTTGCGCTCTTGGGCGGTTCCGACAGTTTGCATTATCCCCTGGGGCATTTGCCGGTGGCGCTTGCCATGGCCTTACGGGGCGCCGGCATCCAGGTCGCCGGCTGGGGGGACGCGGCAGTCTGGATGATGAAAAACGGTTTAACCTCAAAAAAAGCGAGCGACCCGGTTTCAATTTTGGATCCCCAACTGGGACCTTTGCAGTTTGCAGCGGGTCTGTCGCTTGCCGGAAAACCGGACCGCCTGAAAGGCATCCTCTTTATCGGCGGCAAGGACTGCCGTGATCTCCCGGTTGCATTGGGCTTGGCGCTGCTGGGGTGCAAGGTGGCCTTTGCCGATCCGATTCCCTTTTGGGGGAGCAGCAGTGTGCGTGACCGGCTGTCCGATCTGCTGGCAGCCAACGGCGGACAGTTGACCGGTTTTGATCATCCGGCCGAAGCCCAGGAGCTATTGGAATGGTTTACGAAATAATGCTGTTGTCTTTTCGGGTCGATCCAACAGGAGCGGCGCCATGGATTGCGTGATCATCGGCGCAGGGGTTGCCGGCATGCAGGCCGCTTTCAGCTGCCGGCAGCATTGGCCCCAAAAGACGGTTACCCTGATCGATGCCGAAGCGGAAGTCGGGTATTTTCGAACCCTGTTGCCCCAATTCATGGTGCGGACCCTTGCCCAGAGCAAGTTGTTTTTCTGGAAGCCGGAAAATGATCCGAAACTTGTCGTCCGGTCGGGTCTGCGGGTGGCGTCCCTTGATCGATCCAATCAGCGGGTCATTTTAGAAAACGGGGAAAAGACCGCCTATGAGCGGCTGATACTGGCGCCGGGGGGCCGTCCGATCGTTCCCGGCATTTGTGCCCGCAGTTCCTGCGACGGGATTTTTCCCATACGCAATCTTGCCTCCGCCCGGGTGGTTCAAAAATGGTTGCCGGATCATTCCCATATCGTTATCCTCGGGGGTGGCCTGGTGGGGGTGAAAACAGCGGCGCACATGGCACGGCCGGAGCTTTCGGTAACGCTGGTTGAAAAAGAAGATCAGTTGCTGCCCCAGGCATTATCACCCCGGGCAGCCGCTTTGGTCAAAGCCCACCTGGAGCGGAAAAATATCCGGATCATCACAGGGCATTCGGTTGAAGACATACAGGTGCAGGGTGGAGAACTGAAGGCGGTTCAGGTCGGCGCGAAAGGCATTCCCTGCGGAACGCTGCTGGTGGCGGCCGGCTCGGTCCCGGATGTGCAATTCCTGAAGGATTCCGATTTGCTGGTAAAGGGGGAACTGGCGGTAACCCCCGCTTTGCAAACGAGCGATCCACATATTTTTGCCGCCGGCGATGCCGTGACAATTCAGAGGGATGGCAATTTTACGCCGTGGACATGGCCCCAGGCGATTACCCAGGGAAAGCTCGCCGGGAGAAACTGTTATGCAAAGGATCCGGTGCAATTAAACGCTTTTTCACGGGTCAACAGCATGAATTTAGACGGCCTGTCCCTGGTCGTTCTGGGAGCGCCGGTAATGGGAGCGGAAGCGGTCGTGTATTCGCGTCCCGGGGAAGGCATTTGTCGCGAACTTTTCCTGAAAAACGGGCGGATTGTCGGCGGCGCGCTGGTGGGCGATATTTCCGGGGCCGGTGTTTTGCACGCCGCCATGAATGCGGGTGTGGAGATGGATATAACTGACGAAGACCTGCTGAAACCAATGTCCCGGGCGCTTCGGCAGATTTCGATACGATGTTCCAGACCCAAACGACGGGCATTATTTAAATAAAGGGTTAACGCGTTATGATTATTTATAAAGAGGTTTGTGTGGGGTGCGGCCGCTGTCAGCCTTACTGTCCCGCCGGTGCGATTGCTTTTGAAGATATGAAAAGTGTGGTGGAGCAGGATGCCTGCTATGAGTGCGGAAACTGCCTGCGGGTGGCGATCTGCCCGGTGGATGCCATCCATGATTCGCCCCAGGTATACCAGTACCCACGGGCGCTGCGGAAATATTTCAGCGACCCCTGCGCCACCCATGCCGTTACCGGCATTGAAGGACGCGGCACCGAGGAGTCCAAGACCAATGATGTCACCGAGCGCTGCGGCCCGGGGGAATTCGGCGTCGCCATTGAAGTGGGGCGGCCCACGCTGGGCATGGGATTAGCGGACATTCAACGAATTACGCGCGCCCTTGCGCGCAGCGGTATTACCGAAATAGAACCGCAAAATCCGATTCACTCCATGATCGCCGATCCGGCCACCGGTGATCTGAAAGTCGAGATGCTGAATGAAAGGGTCCTCAGCGCGATTATTGAACTCCAAGTCACGCCGGAGCGTCTGCCGGATGTGCTCAGGACCATTAAAGCGGTCGCCAATGAGGTGGACAGCGTTTTTACCCTGGATGTATTTACGACCCTGGAACCCGGGCTGACGATTCCCCGGAAATTATTGGATATCGTCGAAGCAGAAGGTTTTACCTGGCGACCCAACGCAAAAATTAACATGGGTTTAGGAAGGGCCTCGGACTAGACCCCTTATCAGCAACATACACGCAAAAGCGGGTATAAATGGAGAAGGTCATAAAAATATTGATGATTGATGATTGGCGATTGAGGAAATAATCATCAATCAACAATCGCGAAACGACAATCGCGAAACTTGAAACCTTTAATCATTCCGGCTTTTCCGGCTTAAGGGAATATAATGACACACAGTTTGCATAGAGAAGGAACCATCGATTCGCTTGAAAGGGATTACGCCCTGTTTATTTATCCGGCCCGGGGGTTTAATTACAAAGGATGCGCCCCAAAGGTACGCCGCCTGGTGGAAATTGTCTATCAGGCCGGACCGGTCAATATGATTGCCACGACCCTGCGGCACAACCTTTACAGCGGGGTTCGGCCGGAGGAGGTGCTGGACAGCATCAAAGAGGGTAGTCGGGTATTCTCTGTTTTTAACAACAGAGAGGGAATAAAGGAAGCCCTCAAAGGATTTAAGGCCGCAGATGAAGGGATTTCCATTGTTGTCAGCGGCCTGATCGACCGTGTGCGGGAAATCGCATTGGAGATCGGTCTGGATCCCCATACGATTAATATTTCATTGGGGGTTCACGGTGGAACGGACCGCCTGCCGCCGCCGGACATCCGGCAGTTTACAACCATGTGCGGTCATGGTATGGTGTCGCCGCTGCTGGTTCGGGACGTGATTCGCAGGATAAACAGCGGAAAAATCAGTTCCTGGGACGGCAGCCTCGTTCTGGCAAAACCCTGCGCCTGCGGCATTTATAATCCCCATCGGTCGGCGGAATTGCTGGAAGAACTGACACCGCTCTATACGGTGGCGCGGCGGTAGCCCAAGACCGATTGTAATTGAAAGTAAAGACCATTTTTTGTAACAGTGTGAAAGAGAGGAGAAGTAATGCCAGTCATCGATCAGGAAAAATGTATCGGCTGCCGGAGCTGCCAAACCATATGCACGGTCGACGCCATCCATTTCAAGGATAAAAAATGTAAAATCGATCCTGAATTGTGCACCGAATGCTATGTCTGCTTCCGGATGAAGATCTGCCACGAAGGGGCCATTGAAACCCAGGACCTTGCCGGATTTTATAAACAATTCCAGCATGTCCTGAGCGATCCGGTTGAAACGCACGGTGTGACCGGCGTTACCGGCCGGGGAACCGAAGAGGTTAAGACCAACGATGTTTCCGGGCGTGTTAAAAAAGGCGAGGTCGGTCTGTCCATCGACATGGGACGTCCCGGTATGGGGGTGTACCTGCGGGATGCCGAAAAGGTGGCAATGGCCTGCGCCAAAGCCGGCTTTAAGCTGGCGCCCCAGGAGGAGACCCCCCTGGCGGCCCTGATGCCCGATCTAAATACCGGAAAGCTGATTGATGAATGCTTAAATTATCGGCTGCTTTCGGTTATTGTGGAGGGCCGCTGTGAAGAAGAAAAGATAAAAGATGTCCTGAAAGCACTGATGAAGGTTCAACACGAAATCGATACGGTATTTTCCCTGGGACTTATCAGCCGGGTGGACCCGGACGGGCACTGCAAGGCGCTGGAATACCTGGATGAACTGGGAATCCCGCAACCCCATCGGGGAAAGGTAAATCCGGGGTTGGGCAAACCGCTGTCGACAGCATAGAAATAGGAGAACAACATGACACATTCACTACACCGATCAGGTGACATTGAATCACAGAAAAAAGACTTTGTCTGGTTCATGTATCAGACCAAAGGGGTAAACGATAAAAATATCAAGCCCAAGGCCCTCGAGTTCATTGCCGTTGCCGAAGCGGTGGGGTCGGAAAACTGGGGCGACGTCAAGACCGGGCCCACGGTCCTGTGTTCCGTTGATGAAATCAGGAATAATCTGTCCGACAAATCGCGGATCCGGGGCGTTTTTACCAAAAGAGAGCAGGTGGTTGAGTTTTTAAAACAGATCAAGGCCAAGGACCTGGGGATGTCGGTCGTTATCGCCGGGGTCCTGTCCGAAGTCATCCCGGCCTGCAAGGAAGCCGAAGCAACCCCTCACTCCATCAATTATTCCCTGGGTGTGTGGGGTAAAAAAGAAAATCTGCCCGATGAAACCACCCTGTCCATTACCACCATGTGCGGCCACCACATGATTTCACCTAAATTCGTCAAGCATGTGATGAAACGCGTTCAAAAAGGCAAGTGGACACCGGAAGAGGGCGCTTTAAAACTGGCGACATACTGCTACTGCGGCATTTTCAATCAGGTCCGGTGCGCGGATATCATCAAAAAAAGCCTGCCGGAAACGGATCTGTCGACCTGAACGTTCGCGGTCACGTCTTTACCCTGCAGCGGCCGCTGCAGGGTAAGGATGTTTCGATCCTGAAAAAGCCAATCGCTTCCCGACCAACCATTCATCGTTCTTCCTTCATTCCATCAAGAAAACAACGCATTTGCGGCAACGGGCCTGAACGCATCGGCGATTCTAAAAAACGGTTTGACAGGACCTGTCCGATACTCAAAAATCTTAAGATGGGAGCGTCCCCCAAAAAAAAGTTTGACAAACGATTGTCGACAATCTACTTATGGGGTCGTCTGCTCGTCTTGCGGATCATGAAAAAGTCAGCGAAGCGGACATTCCGATCTAATCAAAAAGTTAAAATCATTCGCCATTGTCGATGCATAAGGAGGCCGGCATGAGCCACTCATTACACCGATATGGGACAGTTGAAAATCTTCAAAACGATTACACCTTTTATGCCAGATCTTCCCGCTGGGTAAACCGGGAGGGGTGCGGCGCCAAACTGCGAAAAATTTTCAACATCATGATTTCTGAAAAAGCAGTCAATTTCGGCCACTCGGAAAAAAGCCTGAAGCCCGGGCTTAGCGCCGTAGCATATGCGGAGGGCCTGGAGAACGCCTACGGCGTCAGCGGCTGTTTTTCAGATCCAAAGGTGCTGAAATCTTTTCTGCTTAAGTACAAGGCGGCGGATACGGGGATTTCCCTGGTGGTCAGCGGTTTAATCGACGAGATTGTCAAGATCGCCAAGGAGATAGATATAAGGCCGCACACCGCTTTTCTGTCTCTCGGCGTCCATGGAAAGCGGGCGCTGCTTCCCCAAGAAAATGTCATGGAGATTACCACCATGTGCGGTCACGGATTGGTGTCATCACGATTGGCCGCCGCCGTAATGAAAAAAGTACGCACCGGGAAAATGACACCCCAAGAAGGCGCACGTTTTCTGGCCCGACCTTGTCCTTGCGGTATTTTCAATATTGACCGATGCCAGGTGCTTCTGGCGCAACTGTCAAACGAACCTGACCCTGATGCCGCATTGGAACCGTCGGGCGTCATGTAGAACCTGTCGACAGGTATTACCAAAAGCTTAAACAGACATATCAACGAGACAATGATGACAGATCCCAGGGACTTGACCATCGGCGCAGCAACATACCGGATGCGCACGGGTGAACTTACAGCACGGAAACTTGTGGAATCGTGCCTTGAACGAATCCACGAACGGGACAGTACCATCCGTGCCTGGGTGGAAGTATATGAAGCGCAGGCCCTTGAAGAAGCGCGCCGATGCGACCGGGAGGCGCGGGCCGGAAAGTGGCGGGGGGACCTGCACGGCATCCCCGTGGGCGTAAAGGACATCATCGATGTCCAGGGCATGTGGACGCGCGCCGGCACCGCTATTTATCCCGCACGTGTGGCCGAAGTCGATGCCCCGTCTGTCCAGCGGCTGAAGGCAGCCGGCGCAATCATTCTAGGAAAGACGGAAACAACCCCGTTTGCAAACAACGATCCCACTGTCACGCGCAATCCCTGGAATCCCAAACATACCCCCGGGGGATCCAGCAGCGGTTCGGGTGCGGCTGTTGCCGACCGTATGTGCCCGGCAGCCCTGGGCACCCAGACCGGAGGATCCCTGCTGCGGCCGGCCGCTTATACCGGCATCGTCGGTTTTAAGCCGACCTACGGCCATATCAGCGTCCAAGGCGTTATGCCCAATACCTGGAGCTTTGATACCGTGGGCGTGCACGCACGCTGTGTGGCGGATGCGGAGATTGTCTGGCGGAACCTGAAGGAAAAAAAACCGCTGCCGTTTGCCCGGATACCGATTGCTTTTCATAGACCGGCCCGGCGCGATCCGCAAGACCCCCCCGCCCTGGGCTACATCCGCGATTTTTTCGAAAAAGAAACCGCCGCTGATGTTCTCCGGAATCTGGCAACGGCGATGGAAGCATTTAAAAAGGCCGGCGCGAGGATTGTGGAATTAAACCTGCCGGATGATTTCGGGTTGCTGATTGAGGGGTGGAGCACAATAAAAGGTGCGGAACTGTCCGCTTACCACCGGCCGCTTTTTAGCACCCATGGAGAACAATTTCCACCGAAAATCAAAGCCCGGATTGAAAAAGGTTTTAGCGTTCCGGCACACCAGTATGTCGAGGCGATTCGCCGCCGGCTTCTATTTCAGAAAAAGATGAGCGCTATCCTGTCCCCGGTGGACGCGGTCATCATGCCGGTGGCTTCAACCACTGCGCCGGAAGGGCTATCCTCCACAGGTTCGAGCGTCTTTAACCGGCCGTGGACATTTACCGGGTTTCCGGCAATGTCCATCCCGTCCGGACTAGACTCAAGCGGACTCCCGTTTGCCATCCAGATGGCGGCGTTGCCCCTGGCGGAAGCGCATCTGCTGTCGGTTGCCGCCTGGTGTGAACAGGTGTTGGGATTCAAACAGCGTCCGGTTTAGCATATCGTTGCCTGAAAGTGCCGGATGGAAATGTTGGTTTTAGACAGAGGACCCCTTAGATGAAAATTGATCAGGAAAAATGTATCGTCTGTGAACAATGTTACCCCTATTGTCCGGTGGCTGCGATCAAAACAATCGATCATGCCGGGGAACCCGTGGCCGAGATCGACCAGGAGGAATGTGTCGAATGTGATGTCTGTCGGGACAGGGCCAGGGTCTGTCCGGTTGACGCGATATACATGCCGGAGTTGAAATGGCCGCGGTCGGTCCGGCTGTATTTCAGCAATCCCCATGCGCGCCATCCTTTCCCACCGATGCAATTGTAACAGCGGCCGGATTTGTGCCGCGGCCCAATACCAAGACCAATGTCGGCCTTGGCAGACCCCTGGCAGAGGAGAACTGAGATGACACACACACTGCACCGACTGGGAAGTGTCGCGGACCTGCACGAGGATTATGTCCTGCTCATTTTTACGGCCCGGGGGTTTAACCGTGACGGGTCCGAAGAAAAAATGCGGCAGATCTGGGACGTCATTTCTCATTATCAAAACGATTTGTGTAATTTCGGAAATCACAATCCCGATCGAAGTGCGGATAGACTCTACGATATGGAAAAATTGAAAAAAGCCAACAGCCGGATCGCCCATGCTGTTTTCAAGGATCGCGACAGGCTCAAGGCCTGTCTGCAGGAGCTTAAAGACCGGCATTTCGGTGGTGGTTTCCGGACTATATGACGAGACCGGAAAAATCTGCAATGAGGTTGGTCTGTCACCCCATACGGTCAATCAGTCTCTGGGGATTCATGGGAAAACCGGGCGGCTTCCTGAAGAAACGGTTCTTGAAATCCACACCATGTGCGGGCATGCCATGGTGTCTGCGCATTTGATCGACCATTTGATTCTGGAAATAAGGGAAGGGGCCACTACCTGCGAAAAGGCAGCCCGGGAATTGTCCCGGATGTGCGATTGCGGCGTTTTCAACACCTATCGGGCTGAAAAGCTGCTGCGGAAGTTGACGGCGGTTTAAAATTCGGAAACGGCAAAGATACTTGACAAACGATTGTCGACGGATTAAGTGATAAATAAAGTCCGGTGATTGCCGCTGCATCAATGATAATCCACAACCCAACCGCATTCCCACCAAGGCGGTGCATCTGGACTATTTCAATCTGTTGACTTGCGCCGGTCGCACCCGATGGCGTTGACTGGGATAGCAAATATAAAAACTATATGTAAATTCCTTACGGTCGAATCCCGCCAGGGGCGTTACGGCAAGGTTTTTCAATTTCAATCAACCGGTCGATTGTTGCTACTTGTAGTCGAAAACATTTGCTTTGGAAAATTTTTTGTTTTTGGAACCGGTCACCACGAAAAGAGATGCGGTGTTCTCCTCCGTTTGGTTCCGGACAAATAAGACGAGGTTTATATGAATACCAGACAGAGAGTCAACCTTACCTGCGGCGTCGTCTGTTTTCTGTTTGCCGCGATCTATATGTACTTTACGATTATGATTGATCCCGGGGCGCAAATCCAGCTGGTCAGCACCAAGTTTGTCCCCAAACTTCTAGCAGCGCTCATAGCGATACTCTCCCTGCTGCTCATGATCGTAACGGTTACTACCGGGTCGATTCAAAAAGAATTCGAAGAGCCGGAACAGGCGGATCGCCAAGCGTTTTACGGGACAGTGATGGTCTCTTTTTTATCGCTGGCGGTGTGGTCGATGATCGGGTTCCTGTCCGTACCATTCCTGATCGGGGGGACGATGGTTGTGAACCACAGCAGAGAAACAGTCAAAATCCTTACGGTTTCACTGGGTACGACCCTTATATTGTATCTGGTGTTTTTCCAACTTTTTGAATTGCCGGTGCCGCTCGGTTTACTGGAAGCATTTTTGGAGTAGATGAATTATGGTTGAAAACTTGCTGCTAGGATTTCGAGAAGCCATCAGCTGGCAGAGCCTGGGCCTGATGGTTCTTGGGAGTGTATGGGGATTTATCGGGGGGGCCCTGCCGGGGATACAGGCCAGTACGGCTATGGCGCTGATCCTTCCACTAACCTGGAGCATGCCGCCCAGCGGTGCATTGATGATGCTGGCCGCTATTTATGTTTCAGCCGAGTACAGCCATTCCGTGCCGGCGATTTTGATCCGAACTCCTGGAACATCGGCCGCACTGGTGACGACGTTTGACGGGTATCCGCTCCACCAGCAGGGCAAGGGGGGGAAAGCCCTCAGTATTTCTCTATATGGCGGTTTCGTGGGACAACTTATCGGAAACAGTCTGCTGATCGTCATGGTTATACCGCTTTCGCGAATAGCACTGGCTTTTGGACCACCTGAATTTTTTGCCCTGGCCGTTTTTGGCTTAACCCTGGTTTCCAGTCTGGGTGAAAAAAGTGTGATCAAGGCTCTGGTGTCGTCGGCACTGGGGGTTGCCTTTGCCACGGTGGGTTTGGATCCTTTAAGCGGTACCTTGCGCTTTGGTTTCGGGGTGTCTCATCTGGTTGACGGGTTTGAAACCGTTGCCGTATTGGTCGGTTTGCTGGCGGTTTCGGAAATTTTCATTCAAGCCCGCGATGCCCGTCCCATTACAAAATTTAAAGGATCGATATCGACAAAGCTGGTGACTTGGGGTGAATTTAAAAAGCTGTTGCCCTTGATATCCTGGACGTCTTTGCTGGGGCTGTTTATCGGCGCGCTTCCGGGCGCCGGAGCTACCATCGCCAGCCTGGTGGCATACAGTGAGGCTAAACGCTGGTCGAAACACCCGGACATGTTCGGCAAAGGATCATATGAGGGTGTGGCCGCTCCCGAGACTGCCAATAATTCAGCGATTTCAGGGGCCATGGTTCCGCTGCTGGCGTTCGGCATTCCTGGATCGGGGTCCGCAGCCATCATGATCGCGGCACTCATGCTGCACGGTGTTACGCCGGGCCCCATGCTGTTTATTAAAAATCCCGAAATTGTGTATGGTCTATTTGTTGCCCTCTTTATTGCCACTTTTATGATGCTGGCCATGGGGCTTGCAAGCATTCGCCCGCTAATTAAGCTGGTGTCCGTGCCGAAACCGATTCTGTTGGGGTGCATCATGGCCCTGGTGTTCGTGGGAATGTACACCCATAACGCCAGCCTGTTCAATGTGGGCACCGCCCTGGCCTTTGGACTCATAGGATATCTGATGCACCGCTATGATTTTTCACCGGCGGCCTGCGTGCTGGGATTTGTCCTGGGGCCGATGGTGGAGATATCCTTTCGGCGTTCTTTGATCATATCCAATGACAGCCTGGCTGTTTTTGTGCAGCGTCCCATCTCCCTGGTATTACTGGTATTGGCTGCATTGACGTTTATCGTACCGTTGATCCGGTTCTTCAGAGATTTCATGCGGACACGGAAAAACGTTTCGGCATAGGGGTGAAAAGTTGCGGGCTTACCTTAACAAAGAGGTTTCGTTACGACATCGTTAACCTTAACAAAGGAGGAAACTATGCGAAGAGGAATGAAGGGTATGAACCTGTTGGTCGTGTTGCTCGTAGTGGGAGTTTTTGTGGTCACTCCCGCATCGGTCAAGGCCTTTCCCAACAAACCGATTTCACTTGTCACATGGTCCAGCCCGGGCGGCGGCGGAGATGTTCTGGGCCGCAACCTGCAAAGACCGTTAAGCAAAATTGCCGGACAGCGC
The DNA here is from genome assembly GCA_029211065.1 of Desulfobacterales bacterium. Taxonomy (NCBI): domain Bacteria; kingdom Pseudomonadati; phylum Thermodesulfobacteriota; class Desulfobacteria; order Desulfobacterales; species Desulfobacterales bacterium. The sequence continues at coordinate 5,737 of JARGFK010000057.1, read as the reverse complement.
GTCATTATTGTAAATAAACCCGGCGGGTCCGGGGCGGTTGCCATGGAATATGCGGAAAAAATGAAACCGGACGGACATCAGTTGCTGATAGTGACCCTTTCCGGTATTATTACCCCCCACGTGGCTGGCACCCGCCTGAGCGTGGCTGATTTCAAGGGGTTGATTCGGGTTCAGTTGGATCCGGAAGTATTAATGGTCAGAGGAGACTCACCATATAAAAACGCAAAAGATGCGATTGAGGCAAAGAAAGCGGACCCCGGTGGCATAAAATTTGCGGGGGCATTTCTCGGAAACCTGGACAGTCTGCTGTGTTATCAGCTGTTCAAGGCAGCCGGGATCGAAAAATATGATTATGTGCCATTTTCCGGCGGCGGCGAAGCCATGACGGCACTGCTGGGTGGCCATGTCCAAGTGTTGTTCGGCAATCCGTCCGAGGTGGCGCCTCAGGTCGAATCCGGTCAAATCCGTCTGATCAGCATCGCCACCCCCGAACGCCTGCCGGGCCTTCCGAATGTTCCCACACTGAAAGAGCAGGGGTATGACATTGAGGGCGTGTTGTGGCGGGGAATTGTTGCACCTCCGGGAACACCTGATGACAGGATCATGATAATGAACCAGCTCGTCAAGACGGCCATGCAGGATCCGGAGTTCGTAAAGTACACGGAGAGGAGCCAGCTTTCCGATGGATATTTGACGCCGGAGCAGTTTCATAACAATAATCAAAAACAGTATAAAGCGTATGGCGAAATTATCGAAAAAATGGGAATTCGGAAAAAGAAATAATGCATTGATGGATTTTACAACCGGACCTGAAGTGGAGTTCAGAAGGATTCCAATTTGAGACCGATATGGAAATCGGCTGACTGCTGTAAGCTGCAAAAGGTCTCAAAGCAAATTACATGACATTCGAGGAGGTTCACATGAAGAAATTCATTGGTTACATAACTGCTGTCATTTTTATTTTTGGACTGATGGGCTTGACAGGCTCAAAAATCATAGGGCCGCGCGACTGTATTGCGGCCGAAATGGGGCCCACAATTATCTTGGCGACTCCTTTGGTAAAAATGAGCAAGAATTCAGAAGTCGTCATCATGGGCACGGGCTTTAAGCCCGGCCAGGAAGTGTTTATTCTGTTTACCACGGCGGACGGTTTTCCGTCCGATATCGGGTATGCGTTGAAACCGCCGCCCAAGGCGGATGATACCGGTTCCTTTGCAAGCACCTGGAGCGCCGGTCGTTATGTCAGCAAGGGATTTATCACCGGCGGGGCCTATAAGATCGAGGTAACCGACACTGATTTTACGCCACTGGCCCACAGCGTTGTTTTTTTTCAAGAAGAAAAAAAAGAGAAAAAGAAAAAATAATTATGTAAAATCAAACGTCATATACCCGGTTTTTTAATGAAAATAGCCATAAAAGTTCCACGGGTCACAGCACCTGAAGATCCGACGCCGCCGGTTGCGTATTCGGACAGACCGAAGCAGGTAGTCGGGCTGCGGCTGGGTTTTCTGGACAACACCAAGCCGAATGCGGACCGGTTTTTACAGCAGCTTGCCGGACGACTGCAGGACCATTACAAACTTTCCAGCGTCCTGCATCGTCGCAAGCATGATTCCAGCAGTCCGGCCGGGCAAAGCCTGCTCGATGAGTTACAGCGGGAATGTGACGCGGTCATTAATGCGGTACCCGACTGAGGCTCCTGCACGCCGTGGAGTATCCACGACGCCGTTCAACTGGAGCGCCTGGGTGTGCCGACGGTGACGGTGTGTACCGATCGCTTTGAAAGTTTTGCCAGGGAAAAAGCCAATGCGTTAAAGGCTGCACAGCTCCCCCTCGTGTCCATCCCCCATCCCATCAGCGGCCGCCGGGAAGATGAAGTGGCGGCCATGGCATCACAGGTGTTGCCCGAGTTACAGAAGGCGCTTTTAACACCGCCGCCACCGGAGGCTTCGGATGCCGAGATGGCCGCTGCGCCGCCGGCATTCGGCGACAGCATCGATCTGGAAGACGATCTGGAAGTTATCTATGATTATTTTTCCCGGCAGGGGTGGGCCGACGGACTGCCGATTATCCCGCCCACGCCTAAAAGGGTCCATCAGGTTCTAAAGCAGTACTCGGGCGATCCATTCGAGGTTCTGGGAAAAATCCCGCACCTGAACGGCGAAGCAACCGTGGAGCGCTGCGCCGTTGCCATGGTAATGGCCGGTTGTCTTCCAAGCTATCTTCCCGTGGTGCTGACAGCGGTGCGTGCGATGATGACGCCGGCTTTCAACATCCAGGCGGTGCAGTCCACCACCAATGCCATCGCGCCGCTGCTGATCTTAAATGGTCCGGTCATCACGCGCCTGGGTTTTAACTGCACGGAGAACGTTTTCGGCCAGGGAAATCGCGCCAATGCCACCGTGGGACGGGCCATTCGGTTCATACTGCTGAATATCGGCGGGGCAGACCCCGGCAAACTGGATCGCGCCACCCACGGGCATCCCGGCAAATACAGCTACTGCGTGGCTGAAAATGAGGCTGAGAGTCCCTGGGAGCCGTTTCATGTGGATCGGGGATTTAGACGGGAGGACAGTGTCGTTACCGTGGTTGGCGCCGATGCCCCCATGAACATCAACGATGCCAGCAGCACCTCGGCGGAAGGGGTACTTCACAGCATTGCATCTTCGATGATCACTCCCGGCTCCAACAACGCCCTGCGCGGCGGAGAGCCACTGGTGGTCTTCAGCCCGGAACATGCCGATCTGATTGCGCGCGACGGCTGGTCCAAGGCGGATGTGCGGGCCTATCTTTACGAACATTCCCAGATTCCTCTGGACAAATTTTCACCGGAAAACCGCAAGCGGATCCTGCTGCTTAGGAAGAAATGGTTTGAAAGAGAAGGTGATAAAGATAAAGTGGCGCTGGCCGACTCCCCGGAGTCAATCAAGCTGCTGGTGACCGGCGGTCCCGGAAAGCATTCCCTGCTGATCACGAATTTCGGCAATACCGCCCATGCCAGCCGGCGCATCTATTTTTCGCAGGCCTGTGAATGCTGACGGTTGCGGCGATGACGATGGGTGCGGCGTCGCGCTTCTGCGCACGCCGAGGGTGGCTGAAGAATGATTTCCGAAAAAATGCATGCGGTCCTGACCCAAAAGGACGATGTGGTTGCTGAAGTGATGAAATTGACGGGTGGCTTCGGCTGCGACCTCGTTGTGGATCATGGACAGGCGGAGGCAATCATGCTGGGCTCCCGGATGCTGCGAAAACGGGGGCGTTTTGTGGTGGGGGCGGCCTATGCCAGCAGCAGCGCACCCAAGATCGATTTCAACGCAATCTGCAACCAGAAGGAATTGACCTTTATCGGACGGACCATGTCCGGCGGCGCCGGGACCATGCCATTAAAGTATCCATGACGCCGTAATGTTGATTATTTGCCATGTTGTTTATGCAACGGGTGTATTTTGCCAACCATTATAAACAGGAGAAAAGGAAACAATAGATGTCACAGTATCGTATTGGAATCTTAAAAGGGGATGATATCGGTTTGGAGATTGTACCGGTGGCGGTTGAGGTGCTAAAGGCGGCCGTTGCAAGATATCCGGAAATTGAAATCGATTGGTTAGAACTTCCCGTCGGCTACCCCTCCTACCTGGAAAACGGGGAAACATTGCCCCAAAAGACCCTGGATACGCTGTACCATTTGGACGGCTGGATATTGGGACCCATCGGACACATGGCATATCCCAAAGATGATCCCAAGGCCCTGAATCCCCATCCGATTTTGCGCCGGCAGTTTGATCTGATGAGCAACATCAGACCGTCAAAATCACACCCCTCGGTTCCGTGTCTGCATCAGAATGTCGATATCGTTATCATCAGAGAAAACAATGAAGGCTTTCAGCCGGACCGAAACATGTTTAAGGGCCAGGCGGAGTTCATGCCCACACCGGACATGGCGCTTTCGATGCGGGTGATTACCAGAAAAAATTCCACTTTTGTGGCAAAAACGGCATTTGAACTTGCCGGACAGCGGAACAAGCAAAGGAAAGTGACGGCCATTCATAAAAACACGGTTTTCAAAATCGGCTGCGGTCTATTTGTGGACTCCTGCCGGGATGTGGCCCGGGACTATCCGGACATCACATTTGATACGATGGTGGTGGACACGTTTGCCATGAATGTGGTGATGAAACCCCACAATTTTGATGTGGTCGTTACCACGAACATGTTCGGCGACATCCTTACCGATGAGGTCGCCGGTCTGGTGGGGGGATTGGGAATGGCGCCCGGGCTTTGCGTGGGGCCTCAGTATGTCATGGCCCAGGCTACCCATGGATCGGCTCCCGACATTGCCGGTAAGCATATCGCCAATCCGTATGCCATGATCATGTCCAGCCAGATGATGCTGTTGTGGCTGGGTGAAAAAAAACAGGATCCCCAGGCCGTTCAAGCTGCCCGCGATATTGAAACAGAAATGATAAAGGTTCTCATGCTCAAGGATAAAATTACCCCGGACCTGGGGGGGAGCGCCAAAACGGAAGAAACGGGGGAAGCCATCTGCGCAGCCATACGCGGCCACTGATTTTTCACATTTCCAACCAGGGAATATCTTTCAGCCCTCGCTGGTGGCACTGGGGGTTGGGGCAGATGCCGCACTGCAGCAGATCCAGAGGCGGCAGCCGGGTTCCTTTGACGCTTTCAACAGCGTCCACGGCGCGATTCACCTGGGCCTTTGTTCCGGTGATGGCCAGAACAACCGCTCCGCCGGCGCCGCCCAATCCCCCGGCGGCAATCGGTGTGGCCTCTGCGCCGCTGAGGATCCGGACGGCATCGATTTCATCGATCTTTTGTCCTAAAGACGCAGCTATCGGAATCATGCCGCAGGGCATTCCCATGGCCTTGTCGACCCGTTTGAACCCCGCCTTTTTGGCCGCCTGTTTGACGGGTACCGGAATCAATTTTTCGATACCGGCAGGGAAAAGCAAATGGAAATTACGTTTTCGCGCATGGCCGATGACACGGCCGATGGTTCCGCCGCCGCCGGCAGGATTGGCATAGAGCACCCCGATATTTCCTTTTGGATCGATTGCATTGGGCCCTTTGACATAAATGTCATCGGCCGACATCTGGTCCAGAATGTCTCCCAGGCGCATTTTTTCCTGCAACCGGCCGTTTCTAAAAACCCATGCATTTTTATTGTCCAAAGGATCTTTCATGCTCTGATCATGGGTTGCCATTCGCTCAATCGTCTGGCGCGATCCACACAACCCCCTTGGCAGGATGATACCGGACACCCAGTGCTCTCCGGCATCAGGGAATCGGCCCATCAAGGCTTCATAAAGAAATAGCGTGGTGGTGCTGGGGTGAACGACGACAAGACCCCTTTTAATGGCGGACTTGACAATGTCCAAGGCCAGCAGCGCTTGAATAATAAATTTTTTCGACTCGTCGGGTATCAGCACAACTTCTGCCTGCATCTGATTCCTCCTGTTGGTGTTTCGATTATAAAATGATTTACTACCACCTGTGGTTACGACAGGTCAAGTTGCCAGCAGGAGATTTCTCCTTTCCGGGCAGAAAAAAAGTGTGGCAAAACTATCGTTTTGATTGACTGGAAAATTTACTTTTGTTCTAATGCCACCGCATTAACGCTAATTAAACATGTCGGTTTGATACTAACTGCGAAAAAAACATCAAATACCGGAGGCAGGCAGGATGGAAAAAGATTTGACGAAACGATTGGCCCAATATG
>JARGFK010000056.1 GCA_029211065.1 Desulfobacterales bacterium | reverse complement strand
CTGATTTTATCAACCTCCCATAACCACGCGAGCTGGCAATTTTTCGCCCATATATGTAAACAGGTAAATGCGATGATAATCGGTCTGGATGTCGGTGGTACGCACACGGATGTGGTTTTGCTGAGCAATGAGAGCGGCCTGGTCAACGCAGCGAAAGTGCCGACCGATCCCGCAAACCTTTTTAATTCGGTCCTGGCCGGGCTCGAAGAAGTGACCCGCGGCATAGCCCCCGGGGCCATCAACCGTGTGGTCCTTAGTACCACGCTGACCACCAACGCCATTGTGCAGAACAAACTGGCGCCTGTGGGCATGGTTGTCTCAAGCGGCCCGGGGATCAACCCGGCGCTTTATAGCTGCGGCAGCCATTATCATGTGGTTTCCGGCGCCATTGACCACCGCGGCCGCGAAATCAAACCAATCAACAGAGATGAAATAAAAACGGTTGCCGAACAGCTCTGTAAGGAGGGGATCCGGATTGTCGGGGTCGTCGGCAAATTCTCACCGCGAAATCCCGCCCATGAGCGGGCCATCCGGGAGGTTCTGAAAGATTCCTTTGACCAGGTTTTTCTGGGTCATCACATATCCGGCAGTCTCAATTTTCCCCGCCGAATCGCCACCACTTTTCTGAATGCGGGCGTATACCCCATCCATATCAAATTCTATGATGCCGTCCGGAAATCTCTTGATGCCAAGGGCCTGACATTGCCGATCCGCATCCTGAAGGCCGATGGCGGCAACATGAAATTTGAGGCCTCCGTCAACTTTCCCGGGCAGACCATATTTTCCGGGCCGGCCGCCAGCGTGATGGGCGCCATTGCATTTGCCCCCGAAAAAGAAGACAGCCTGGTAATGGACATCGGCGGAACCACCACCGACATGGCGATTTTGGTCAATCGGGTTCCGCTGCTGGACCCGCTGGGCATTGAAATCAACACCTACAAGACCCTGATCCGTTCCATCGATACCTTTTCTGTCGGGCTCGGGGGGGACAGCGCAGTGACATTCAGCGACGGGGGGATTATCATCGGTCCGGAACGCCTGGGTCCGGCCATGGCTTACGGCGGGCCGGCGCCGACACCCACCGATGCGTTGTTTGTTTTAGGGCGCATCGATGGCGGCGATCGGGAGCGGGCCGTTAATGGGATTGAGCCCATTGCCCAGGCCTTGGGTATCACGGTGGCGGCTGCGGCGGCTGAAATTTTCGATTTGGCCTGCCGGAGCCTTTTGTCAAAAGCACAGGACATGATCTTTCGGGTGAACAGTCAGCCGGTCTACACCGTTAATGAACTGCTGGACGGGTATAAGGTAACGCCCAAAAAGATTTTAGTCCTGGGCGGACCGGCCCCCTACTTTGCCGAGCAGTTCAGGAAAATATGCAATTACGATATTGAGGTGGTGCCGCGCTGGAGCGTGGCAAATGCCATCGGCGCCGCCCTGGCGCGAACCACATGTGAAGTTTTGCTGTTTGCCGATACCGAACAGGGCATTGTCTCGGCGCCCAACGAAAATTTCAGCAGAAAAATCGATTCGTCCTTTGACAGTCAGGCGGCCCTTAAAATTGCCTTTGAACTCCTAAGGGAAAAAGCCATCGGGCGGGGCGCCAATCCGGATTATCTGGAGATGGAAGTGCTGGAAAATCAGCAGTTTAATATGGTCAGAGGCTTTTCCACGACCGGGAAAAATATCCGGGTCAAGGTCCAGGTCAAGCCAGGCCTGATTCACGGATACGACCGCCTCCTGGAAAAAATCGCTGCGGGCTTGTAGCCCGGAAAGGATTTGCGGGGAAAATCATGCTGCGTGCCAAAAACAAAACCGGTCTTGTTTTCTTTCCGGCATTTGACTGGGCCATCAGTCCCACCCATCCCGAACGGGAAGAGCGGTTGTTATATACCCAGGACCAGGTTTTCGAGGAGGGGTTGTTTGACATCGACGGCATCAAGGAATACAAGCCGGACCTGGTTACCATCAAGGACATCCAGCGGGTCCATTTTTGCGTGCCGGATGTCTGGAGCGTTACCACCGAATCGCATTTCATCAGTGCCGGCGGGGCCAAAACCATCGGGATGGCGGTCTTGGAAAAACAGGTGGACAAGGGGTTTGCGCTGGTTCGGCCGCCGGGACACCATGCCATGCGGGTGGTTCACGGGGCCAGGGGGTTTTGCAACATCAATATAGAGGCCGTCATGATCGAATATCTGCGCGAAGCCTACCCCATCAACAGGGTTGCGATTGTGGATACGGACTGCCATCACGGCGACGGCACCCAGGACATCTACTGGCATGATCCGGACACCTTGTTTATTTCCATCCACCAGGACGGCCGTACGCTCTACCCGGGTTCCGGCTTTACGGACGAACTGGGCGGTCCCACTGCTGTGGGCAAGACCATCAATATTCCTTTGCCGCCGCACACTTCGGATGAAGGGTTCCTGTTCGCAACCGAACACATGATTCTGCCGATTTTAAAGGAATTTAAACCCGATATCATTATCAACTCGGCCGGTCAGGACAATCACTATACGGACCCCATCACCCAGATGAACTTTTCAGCCCAGGGCTATGCAACCCTCACCCGCCTGCTCAAGCCGGACATCGCCGTCCTGGAAGGGGGATATTCCATTGAAGGCGCCCTTCCGTATGTCAACGTGGGCATTGTACTGGCAATGGCCGGACTAGATTACAGCGGCGTCATAGAGCCCGATTATAGGCCCGAGCGCATCCGCCAGAGCCCGGAGATTTCCCGCTGGATCGAAGATACCGGCAAGATCGTTCTGGCCGGCTGGCGGCAGCGCGACCGCATCCAGGAAGAGCTGCAGGCCTCCCGGGAGTTCATCGAGCGATCCCGTGACATTTATTACGATACCGACAATATTTCCGAAACCCAGAAAGAAACGATCCGGGTTTGTCGGGACTGCAGCGGCGTGTTTAAAATCGATTCATCATCCAGCCGGGGGCTGCATATCCTGGCCGTACATATCCCCAGAAAAGCCTGCGGGAAATGCATTGAACACGGCCATCACTGGTTTGATACGGCCGACGCCGGCGGTTTTAACAAGATTTTCATGCAGGACCGCACGGAAGACAAATTTCTGGAACGCAAAACACATGATGCCGGCCGATAGTTGTCTTTGTGTCAGGATTTGACATTCGACATTTTAATAAATGAACAAAATTCCATCCATACTCAAGAGCTTATGGTTGTTATCCGCTGCGGGTTTTGTATTGATTCTGTCAGGCGGCTGCGGGGACAAGACCGAAACACGCCCGGCCGTTGAGACGCCGGTCCGAACGGCCAAAGCGGTTACAATCAGTCCGGCGGCGGCGCTTCCGCCAAGAGGGACGGTTGAATATGTTGGCCTGTTGTCGGCCTTTCGCAAGGCCGAAATTTCCAGCGAAATGGGCGGAACGATCGAACGGTTCTTTTTCGAAAAAGGCGACCGGGTGAAAAAAAACCAGGTGCTCGCTGAAGTCAGCACCGACAGCATCCGCATTGAAGTGCAGCAGGCGGCGGCTGCGCTGAAAGCTGCTGAAAGCCAGCTTGAAAAGACGACAAAAGGGTCCCGGCCGGAAGAGATTCTAATGGCTAAGGCAGCGCTCCAGGCCGCCGCGGCCGAACGCCTGGAAGCGGAAAAGAACGTTGACCGGATTAAAACGCTTTACGGGAACCGAGCGGTTTCGGACAGCGTATATGATTCCGCCAGAAGGGCCGTTGACATGGCCCGGGCAAAAGAAGCATCGGCCCGGCAGGGGCTGATACTTTCGGAACAGGGTCCGCGGGAGGAAGATCGTCAGGCTGCCAAAGCCAATGTTGAACAGGCCCAAGCCGGGCTGGCGCTGGCGAAGGACCGGCTGCGGAAATCAAGACTGGTCGCCCCTTTCAGCGGCGTAGCGGCTTTCAGGGATGCTGAACAGGGGGAGGTGATACCGCCGGGAATGACCATTACACGGATCGTCGATCTCAGCCGTATGAAGATAAAACTGTCCATAAACGAAAAAGATATTGCGGTATTAAAAAAACATCCCCAGCTTGATTTTTCAGTTGATGCCCTTGCAGGTGAAACCTATCGCTGCTGGCTCGTTTTTCTGTCGCCCACGGCTGCGCCGTCAACGCGGTCGTTTCCGGCTGAACTGCTGGTGGCCGATCCGGATCCCCGCATGGCGGACGGTATGACCGCACGGGTCCGATTTCCCCTGGCGGACGAGAACCAGGCCATCAAGATACCGTCGGCCTGGTTGGCAGAGGAGGATGGAAACATCGGTTTGTATGTGGTGGAAAACGGAAAAGCCCTTTTCAGGGCGGTAACCCTTGGCGATTATTATGATCAACGGGTTCAAATCCTGAAAGGTCTGGATGGCAATGAACAGGTGATAACCAATCCGACCGGTATCAAAAGCGGCGACACCGTGACGATCCAGAGCGAGTGATCCAGCATGTTTTTAACCCGATTTGGCATAAACCGGCCGATCGTTGTTCGAATGGCGCTGCTCCTGATTATCATCGGCGGCATCTATTGCTACCGGGCAATGCCGCGCTACCTGGATCCGGATCTCTCCATCGGAGAAGGTTTGATTGTCACGCTCAGCCCGGGATTTTCTCCGGAGGAAATGGAGAAGCTGGTCACCCAGAAGATTGAAAAAGAGTTGGACGGCATTGCCGAGATCCGGCGATATGAGTCCAATTCCTATGAAAGCACCTCGAAAATCCACGTATTGTTCAACACCAATCTGAACGAATATGAAATCGATCAGGCCATGCAGGAGATTCGCAACGCAGTGGACCGGGTCGAGGACCTGCCCCAAGAGGCCAAAGTTCCCAATGTCATCGAGATCGATATTGCCATTTTTCCGGTCTGCATGGTGGGTCTGGCCGGGAATCTGCCCATGATGCAGCTCCAGGATCTCGCCAAGGACATCGCCGAAACATTTGAAAACGTCGACGGCGTTTCCGAGGTGGACATTCTGGGGGATCGTGAAAATGAAATCTGGGTGGAAATAAATCCCCGGCAGCTTTCCGCCTATGGAATTTCAGTCTCACAAGTGGCCCAGGCCATTGCCGGTCGCTCCCAGAACCGTCCCGGCGGCAGTCTGGAAATGAATGGCCGCGAGACGGCCATCCGCATGGTCGGGGAACCGCGGCAGCCTGAAAATCTGGGAGGCATCGTTCTAAAGCAGACAGCCGAAGAGACGGTCTTTTTACGGGATGTCGCCCGGATTACACCGACCCTGGAAAAGCCCCGGACACTGACATTCATTGACAAGAAAAAAGCACTGGTCCTTTCAATCAAAAGAAAACGCAACACCAACATGATCCGGATTGTAGACGACGTCAAATCGCTTTTAAAAGGCATCCCCAAACAATATCCGGGTTTGACAACCACCTTGTATTTTGACCAGTCCAGCGAAATCAAGAAGCGGATCCGGGAGCTGCAGACCAATGCCTTTCTGGGGATCATTTGCGTGTTTATTATTCTTTGGGCCGCCATGGGGCTGCGCAACTCCATATATACTTCCATCGGCATACCGGTTTCTTTTTTGATCACGTTCATCGCCATGCGCAGCAGCCATCTTTCCATCAACGCCATCTCCCTGTTCGGCCTGATACTGGTGCTGGGGATTGTGGTGGACGATGCCATCGTCGTCCTTGAAAACATCTATCGCTATCTGGAGGAGGGCGTCTCCTTGCTCCAGGCGACCATAGAAGGGAGCCGCGAAGTCCTGGCGCCGGTGCTGGCGTCGGTGACCACCACCATGGCGGCATTTTTTCCGATTCTCATTATGGTCGAAGGGATCATCGGCCGGTATTTGTCCACACTCCCCAAGGTGGTGATATTCGCCCTTACAGCCTCTCTTTTGGAGGTTTTCTTCATGATGCCGTCCCATATCGTGGAGTTTGCGCCCAAAAATAAAACCAAAAAAGTTTTCAAAAGACGCTTTGATGTTTTCGTGCCGTTCCGGCGGATCTACTATCCGTATCTTAAAGTTATTTTGCGCCATAGATATGTGTCGGTCCTGGTCATCGTGCTATCCACGATCCTGGCTTTTTTTCTATATTTTCAAACCGATTTTATCATGTTCCCCAAAAGCGATGTCTTTCCGCGGTTTAACATCCACTTTGATCTTCCCGTCAATTCTTCGCTGGAGCGGACCCAAAATACACTCCTGGAACTTTCCGACCTTATTAAGAAACGGATCGGCGATGAACTGGAGGCCCCCATCGCAATTGCCGGCATGAAGGAAGTAAATTATGAACCGGTGTTCGGATACCATTACGGGATCCTGAATGTGATTCTCAAGGAGGAAAAAGAACGGAGCCACAGCGTAGTGGAGCTGATGGAAAGCGTCCGGGAAGACGTCGGCCGGCTGTTGGCATCACACGACGCCACCGCCTTTGTATTGGAGCGGATGCTGGAGGGGCCGCCGGTGGGGACCGATGTGGACCTGAAGATTCAGTCGCCCCATTGGGAAACCTCCGCCCGGACTTCGCGGCTCTTGCAGGAAGAGTTGGGGCGTCACCCGGGGATCGTGGATATCCAGGATGATTATTCCCGGGAAAAACAGTTTATGGAAATTACCGTGGATGAAGCCAAAGCAAAGAGGCTCGGCATTGACCAGGCCCAGCTGACGATGGCCCTGCAGGCCGCTTTCCATGGTTTGCCGGTGGCCACCTACAACCAGGGGGATGAAGAACAGGACATCAAATTAAAATACCTGCCCGAATTCCGGCAGAATTTTGACGACCTGGTGAACCTGAAGGTGGTGGTTGCCGGCCATGGAGAGGTACCGCTTAAAGAAATTGCCGATGTCCGCCTGACCCCCGGATTTCACAATATCTATCATTACAACGGCAAGGAAACCGTGCGCCTGACCACCAATATCAAAGATATCCAGACTGAAAAAAAAGGGCTTTCCGGCATGCTGACCCACCTGAGCGGCAAGCAGATGACGGCGGTCAGGGCCAACGGGATTGCCCGGGATTACTTCAACCGGATCAGCCCCGATTTTCCGGGCGCCCGCCTGATCGCCGGGGGGCTGCAGGAGGAAACCAACCAGTCACTATGGGAACTGGGCCAGGCGGCGGTGATGGCATTGTTTCTGATTTTTTTCATCCTGGCGCTGCAGTTTAATTCCTTCAGCCAGCCGTTTATCATAATGATTACCATCCCCTTTGTAACATTAGGCGTGATGGTGGGACTGCTGGTGAGCAACAACCCGCTGACGTTTGTCACCCTCATCGGCCTGCTGGCTCTTTCCGGGATTGTGGTCAACGACTCGCTGGTACTGATCGATTTTATTAACCGCTACCGCAGGGAGCACCCCAAAGCGCTCTATAAGGCCGTCGTGCGGGCGTGCCATGTGCGCATGCGGCCGATTATGCTGACCTCTCTTACGACCATTTTCGGATTGGCGCCCATGGCTTTCGGCCTGGGGGGCAAATCTGTTTTCTGGGCGCCGCTTGCCACCGCCATCATGTGGGGGCTGGGGTTTTCCACCCTGCTGATCCTTTCCATGGTGCCGGCGTATTACGCGATCCTGGAGGATATCGGCTATCTGATCCGGCACCGCCGGCGCAGAAAGGCCGATACCCTGCGGGAGATCGAGGAAGCATTTCAGATCGAAGAATTGAAACCTTACTTCAAGGGTCAGGATTTATAATCAGGCCGATATAATATTACCTTGTATTGCTTTATTATTAACCCGGCATTTAAATATGTCATTCCGGCCGCAGCGTAGCGGAGAGCCGGAATCCAGAAACGTTGATGAGAATACTGGATTCCCGCCTGCGCGGGAATGACAAAATGTAATGAAAAATTTCTCTTTTTAATTGCCGGTTTAATAGGATGGGTGGTTAACAAATGCACTCATATCGACAGGCACGCATCAAAAAAAACCTACAGTTAAGAGCCCAGATCATTCAGGCGGTGCGGCAGTTTTTTTATGAGCGCGACTATCTGGAGGTTGAAACTCCTTGCCGTGTTCCAGTCATTGCACCCGAAGCCCACATCGACGCGGAAATGTCCGGGGGCTGGTTTCTGCACACTTCGCCGGAGCTTTCCATGAAACGGCTTCTATCGGCCGGTTATCCCCGCATTTTCCAGATCTGCAAATGCTTCCGGGCCAAGGAACGCGGCCTAAAACACCTGCCGGAATTCACCCTGCTGGAATGGTATGGCGCCGGCATGGATTATGTTGATATGATGGCGCAGTGCGAAAACCTCCTTAGGTTTGTGGCCCGGGCGCTGGGCTCGGAATGTGGGCTGGTTTACCAGGGACGTCCCATTGACTTAACGCCGCCCTGGGAGCGCCTCACGGTTGTTGAAGCCTTCCATTTATATGCGTCGCAGTCGCTGGAAGAGGCGCTATTAAATGATTGCTTTGATGAGGCCATTGCCTTTGAAATCGAACCCCGCCTGGGAAATGAAAAACCGGTATTTCTCTATGACTACCCGGCCCAAAAGGGCGCTCTGGCCCGCCTGAAACCCGACAACCCCAATGTGGCCCAGCGGTTTGAACTCTACATCTGCGGGCTGGAGCTGTGCAACGCCTTTACCGAACTCGTCGATCCGGTTGAGCAGCGAAGGCGCTTTGAGATCGATGGACAGGTGCGCGCTGCCTCCGGCAAAAAAGCGGTTCCCATGCCGGAAAAGTTTCTAAAGTCCCTGGACGATATGCCGCCGGCCGCGGGAAACGCCCTGGGGCTGGATCGGCTGGTGATGCTGTTTAGCGATGCAGCCCGGATAGACGACGTGGTGGCGTTTACGCCGGAAGAGCTCTGATCGGCTAAGAAACGAAATAAAAATCTAACTCAATGCTAACGATAAATTAATAGGGTTGTTTAATTATCCCGCTGTATTTATAATTGACTACCATCTCAACCATCGCGCATTTGGGAATATCAAACAGGGGAACGCCTATGTCTATGGAAAAAATACTGGTGGTGGATGACGAAGAAGACATCCTGGAGCTGGTCAGGCATAACCTTGCCAGAGAGGGATATCAGGTCATCTGTGCTGCGACGGGGGAAAAGGCGGTCGCAAAGGCCCGCAGCGAAAAACCGGATTTGATTGTTCTGGACCTCATGCTTCCGGGAATCGACGGCCTCCAGGTTGCCCGCACGCTCAAGGATAATGCTGAAACCCGGCAAATTCCCATCATCATGCTGACGGCCAAAGGAGAAGAGGCCGATATTGTCACCGGCCTGGAGCTGGGGGCCGATGATTATATTACCAAGCCTTTCAGCCCCCGGGTGCTGGTTGCCAGAATCCGGGCGGTCATTCGCAGGCATGATGCCAAAATTGAGGATGACGGCGACTTCCTTCAGATCAACGAAATCAGTATCCATCCGGGCCGGCGAAGCGTAACCGTAAACGGCGATCCGGTCGACCTGACCTATACGGAGTTTCAGGTCCTTTATTACCTGGCAAAGCGGCCGGGATGGGTATTTACCCGCACTCAAATAGTGGACGCGGTGCGCGGCAGCGATTATCCCGTGACCGACCGCAGCGTGGACGTCCAGATCGTGGGTCTTCGGAAAAAACTGGGCGCCTGCGGGGATTATATCGAGACCGTCCGGGGGGTCGGCTACCGCTTCAAGGAGCAGCCGTGATCAAAGAAAGAAAATCAAAATCACTGTTTCGGCAGATTTACCCCACCTACCTGCTGATCGTGGTGATTTCGGTGATTTCGGTAAGCTGGTATGCCGCCGATGCGCTGCGGCAATTCTATCTGGATCAGGCTAAAATCGATCTGCAGGCCCGGGCGCATCTGTTTGAGAAACATATTGAAGGTTATCTGTCTCCTCTGAACACATCGGCCATCGATTTTAGCTGCAAGGCCATTGGACGCCGGACCGGAACCCGGATGACAGTCATCCTGCCGGACGGCGAGGTGGTCGGCGATACCGATGAAACTCCGCAGAACATGGACAACCACGGCCGTCGCCCCGAGATCCTCCAGGCAATGAAGGAGGGCCTGGGAAGTTCGATCCGGTACAGCCGCACCTTTCGCCTGGATATGATGTACGTGGCCATTCCTTTTCAAAAGGAAGGGTCTACGGCTGCCGTTATTCGGACAGCCCTTCCGGTTTCCTTTGTGGACGAAGCCCTAAAGGGCGTCCGAAATAAAATTGCCCTGGGCGGCCTGATGGTTGCCCTCCTCACCGCCGTGGCCAGCCTGTTTGTTTCCCGCTATATCAGCCGGCCCATCGAAGAAATAAAAAAGGGGGCCGAGCATTTTGCCCGGGGGGAGTTGAAATATCGGCTGCCCCATACGGGTACGGCGGAACTCAGCAGCCTGGCGAGATCACTGAACCAGATGGCCGGCCAGATCGAGGAAAAAATTAAGACCATCGTCCACCAGCGCGCGGAACTCGAGGCGGTCCTTTCCAGCATGGTCGAAGGCGTGGTGGCCATCGATCAGGACGAGCGGGTGCTCAATGTGAATGCGGCTGCCGCCCGCATGTTCAACGGCAATGTCGGGAGCTTGCAGGGCCGCTTGATCCAGGAAGTCATTCGAAATGCCGAACTTCAGCAGTTTGTCCGAAACGCATTGGCCGGCGGGCGTTATATGGAATCGGACATCATCCTGCGTAAAAATAACGAACGGGTTATCAGCGCCTCCGGTACGCCGCTGCAGGATGCAGCCGGGAGCCCGCGGGGGATTCTGGTGGTGCTGCATGATGTAACCCGTCTCAGAAAACTTGAAAATATGCGGCGGGATTTTGTGGCCAATGTTTCCCATGAGATCAAAACCCCCCTGACCACCATCAAAGGCTTTGTGGAAACCCTTTTGCAAGGAGCGGTGGACAACCACCAGGAAACCGAACGGTTCCTGGGCATCATCGCAAAGCATGTGGATCGTCTCAATTCCATCGTGGACGATTTATTGAGCCTTTCGCGGATCGAGCAGGAGGGCGAAAAAAAGGAAATCCGATTCGAGACCGTCGGATTAAAGCGCGTCCTCGGCAACGCCGTACAGATCTGCCAGACAAAGGCCGGGGAAAAAAACATATCGCTTGACCTGAACTGCGACAAAGGATTCACCGCTCTCCTGGATCCGGCCCTTTTTGAACAGGCGGCCGTCAATCTCATCGACAACGCCATCAAATTCAGTCAGGCAGGCCGCACGGTAACGATATCCTGCGAAAAATCCGACGGTTCTGAAATCGCAATTCATTTTAAGGACCATGGCATCGGCATCCCCAGGCAGCATCTGGATCGGCTGTTTGAACGGTTTTACCGGGTGGATACGTCCCGGAGCCGAAATTTGGGAGGGACCGGTCTGGGGCTTGCCATCGTAAAGCACATCGTTCAAGCGCACGGCGGCAGGATTACGGTGGAAAGCGCCCCGGGCGCCGGCAGCGTGTTCAGCATTTTCCTGCCGTTGAAAAATGGCTCGTCATCAGAATCTAACCCGGCGCTAATATCATTCTAACAATTCCGCCCCATTATACCGCAGGAATAAAATAAATTTATCTTAAATACGATGCCGTCTTATACTTTAATACTGATCCTGTTGATTTTATCCGCTTTCGGATACGCCATCGGAAAGCGGCGGGCGTTCACCGTTGCCGGTGGAACATCCCGTTTCAAGCGGCTGCATTCACGCCCGGTCTATTACGGCGTCCTGACAGCCCTGTGGTGCGGAATCCCCGCCCTGCTGGTATTCGGGTTCTGGCTGGCATTTGAAGACGGTGTGATCACCTACCTGGTGGCAGCCGATCTGCCGGAGTCGATTCGCACCTTGCCGCCGGAACGCCTGGGATTGATCCTCAACGACGTTAAAAACCTGGTGGAAGGCAACATCGTATCCGGAAAAATCAGCCCGGCGATCCAGGCTGCGGCCGATCATTATCAGAGACTGCAAGCCACCAGCAGCGCCGCCCTGGCGGTCATTGTCCTCGCACTGGCCCTGGCCGGCATCCTTTTCATCCGGACGAAAATAAAGCCCGCCATGCGGGCCCGCAATCAGGTTGAAACCCTCATCCGGTATGGCTTGATCGGATGCTCCACCATCGCGATTTTTACGACCGTCGGCATCGTTCTGTCGGTATTGTTTGAGGCCGTTCGATTTTTTAAAATGATACCGATCTATGAATTTCTGTTCGGACTCGAATGGAGCCCCCAGATGGCCATCCGGGCGGATCAGGTGGGTTCTTCCGGAGCTTTCGGGGCGATCCCGGTTTTCGCAGGTACGGTCCTGATTTCGGCCATCGCCATGGTGGTGGCCGTGCCGGTGGGTCTGATGTCGGCCATTTACCTGTCCGAATATGCCAACAAGAAATTCCGGGCGGTGGCCAAACCCCTGATTGAAATACTGGCAGGGATTCCAACGGTGGTGTACGGCTTTTTTGCCGCGCTGACCGTGGCCCCCTTTATCCGCAGCGTCGGAAGTCAGCTCGGGTTGGATGTATCTTCGGAAAGCGCCCTGGCAGCTGGTGCGGTCATGGGAATCATGATTATTCCCTTTGTGTCTTCGTTATCGGACGATTTTATCAACGCCGTGCCCCAGTCGCTGCGCGACGGCTCCTACAGCCTGGGCGCCACCCGGTCTGAAACCATTAAAAAGGTGATTGTCCCGGCCGCTCTGCCCGGCATTGTCGGCGGGATTCTTCTGGCGGTGTCCCGGGCCATCGGCGAAACCATGATCGTTGTCATGGCGGCCGGCCTGTCGGCCAACCTGACGGTAAACCCCTTGGAAGCAGTGACCACCGTTACCGTTCAGATTGTCACGCTGCTGGTGGGCGACCAGGAGTTTGACAGCCCCAAAACCCTGGCGGCTTTTGCCCTGGGCCTGCTGCTGTTCGTGTTGACGCTGCTGCTGAATATTATCGCCTTGCGGGTGGTGCGCAAGTATCGTGAGCAATATGAATAATAAGCCTATATCCGATAAATTACCGAATCGGGCACAGCAAATCGTCGACAGGAGTCTTGCAAAACGATACCGTGCCGAGCGGTGCTTCAAATTCTATGGCATTTCCGCCATTGCGCTTAGCCTGATGTTTTTGTCGCTGCTGTTCATCAATATCATTTCTAAAGGATATACGGCATTTCAGCAGACCTTTGTTGAATTGGACATTTTTTTTGATCCGGGCATTCTCAACCAGGAAGCACTGGTGAAAGCGGATTATGGCGCTATCGTTAAAAACGCTTTGCAGGCCATGTTTCCGGATGTACAGGGCAGGGCGGACAAACGAATGCTCTACGGTCTGGTCAGCTCCGGAGCAACCTATCAGCTGCGGGACATGGTGCTGAAAAAACCGGAAATTATCGGCAAAAAATTGTCGGTGTGGGTACCGGCCGATGATGATATCGACATGTTGATCAAGGGACACATAAAAAAGGATGCACCGGAAAGTGAGAGCCGGTTCAGCCGGAAGCAATTAGACTGGATCGACCGGTTGACGGCTGCGGGCAAGGTACAAAAGAAATTCAACCGAACATTTTTTACGGCCGGTGATTCGCGCGAGCCTGAACAGGCCGGAATCCGGGGGGCGGTCATGGGCTCGTTTTTTACCCTGCTGATTACCCTGGTATTGTCGTTTCCCACCGGTGTGGCGACGGCCGTCTATCTGGAGGAATTTGCGCCGAAGAACCGATGGACGGACCTGATTGAAATCAACATCAACAATCTGGCGGCGGTGCCGTCGATTGTTTTCGGGCTGCTGGGTCTGGCTGTTTTTTTAAATTTTTTCGGACTTCCCCGCTCTGCACCCCTTGTCGGCGGCCTGGTGCTTTCCCTGATGACGCTGCCGACCATCATCATTGCCGGCAGTTCCGCGCTGAAGGCTGTTCCGCCTTCGATCCGCGAAGCGGCCCTGGGCGTGGGAGCTTCGCAGATGCAGATGGTCGCCCACCATGTATTGCCGCTGGCATTGCCGGGCATGCTGACCGGCGCGATTATCGGCATGGCCCGCGCACTGGGGGAATCGGCTCCGCTGCTGATGATCGGCATGGTGGCGTTTATCGTGGACATCCCCGCCGGATTTAACGATCCGGCCACAGTCCTGCCGGTCCAGATTTATCTGTGGGCCGATAGCCCGGAACGGGCCTTTGTGGAGCGGACATCGGCCGCCATCATCGTGCTGCTGGCATTTTTATGCATCATGAATGCCGGCGCGATCATTCTGCGAAAGCATTTCGAGCGGCGATGGTAAGCCGAATGCCCCTATGCGCACATCCATGTATCCGACCTAACACTATTCCAATTTTTTTTTAATTTGAATCTATTCAAATCCAAATATTTTCCTAACATACGCCGCTTAAGTTAGGTACAAAATTTAAGGGCGACAATATCAGGTTCGCCGAAACAAACTTATTAAATTACAGGAGGAAAAAAGTTATGAGAAAAACATGGTTCGTTGTCTGGGTCTCGATTTTCGTTGCAACAGCATTTGCCGGCAACATTCATGCTGCATCCAGCCGGGACTACATCAGCATTGTCGGCTCATCGACGGTCTACCCCTTTGCAACAGTTGTTGCGGAAACTTTCGGAAAGAGCACGTCCTACAAAACCCCCAAAATCGAGTCAACCGGATCGGGCGGCGGTTTTAAACTCTTTTGCGCCGGTGTGGGCGTGGAACTTCCGGATATTACCAACGCATCCCGCCGGATGAAATCATCCGAATTCGATACTTGCCAAAAAAATGGTGTCAAAGACATTATCGAGGTTAAAATCGGCTACGACGGCATTGTCATGGCAAACTCGAAAAAGGCTGCCATGCTAAAGCTCAGCCGAAAAGAAATTTTTATGGCACTGGCAAAAGAGGTTCCGGACCCCAAAGGCTCGAATAAAATAGTTCCCAACCCCTATAAAACCTGGAAAGATGTCAATCCGGCCCTGCCGAACATAAAAATTGAAGTCCTGGGACCGCCGCCCACGTCAGGTACCCGGGATGCGTTTGTTGAGTTGGCCATGGTAGAGGGCGCCGGCGAATTCGCAGTAATAAAGTCTCTGGGGAAAACAGACAAAAAGAAATTCAAGGCTGTTACCGAGACCGTCCGCGAAGACGGTGCTTACATCGAGGCCGGTGAAAATGACAACCTGATTGTTCAAAAACTGGAAGCCAACCCCGATGCCGTTGGGATTTTCGGCTTCAGTTTTCTGGACCAGAACATGGATAAACTTCAGGGTGCTTATGTTGAAAGTTTTCAGCCGACTTTTGAAAATATTGCCGACGGCAAGTACCCCCTGTCACGTCCGCTTTTCTTTTATGTAAAAAAAGCGCATGTCGACGTGATCCCGGGCATCAAAGAATATCTGAACGAATTCAGCAGTGAAAAGGCCTGGGGAAAAGAAGGCTATCTGAGCGAAAAAGGGATGATACCGATGCCGGATGCGGAGCGCAGGCAATTCCACAACACGGTGAAAAATCTTGAGCGGCTAAATGCCATAAAATAGTTTAACGGTACGGGTATGACAGGCCGGAGTTCCCTATCGGAAATCCGGCCTGCCGGTCTTTATTAAGCGTCCCATAATTGTCACGATATATTTTTAAAAATCCCTCCTGCCCTCCCTTTTAAAAGGGAGGAAACACCCCTCTTTCGGAAAGAGGGGCGAGGGGAGATTTTGCAGGCGATGTCAATTCTATTTCGAGACTAATAAAAGGCGATTCATCCCGCGTTTAAATTGAAACGACTCCAATATTATTGACATAGGCTGGGAACAAATTTATATCGATGTATCATAATGGAATTGATTAACCCTTTTTCAACAGTTGAAATTTCAGAAACAAAAAAACGGATGCCTGAAGAAAAAACGCAACCAACAGGGAAAACATCGGAAGGCAAGACACTGGTCAGCCGCGAAAGCCGACGGACGGTGGGCGACATTACCGTGGATGATCCGCGCATGATCTGCCGGAATGTGGATGTTTTTTACGGTGACAAGCAGGCCATCAAAAAGGTTTCCCTGGAGATCGGCCGCAATGAAGTCCTGGCGATGATCGGGCCGTCCGGGTGCGGCAAGTCCACCTTTATCCGTTGCCTGAACCGCATGAACGATACCATCCCGGGGTGCCGGGTCAGCGGAGAAATCTTGCTGGACGGGAAAAATATCTATGAAACGGATGTGGATGTGGTCCCCTTGCGGGCCCAGGTGGGTATGGTATTTCAGAAACCCAACCCTTTTCCCAAGTCCATTTACGACAATGTCGCTTATGGTCCGCGCATCCACGGCCTGGCCGAAAGCAAAACCGAACTGGATGAAATCGTCGAGTCCTCACTGGTCAAAGCCGGGCTCTGGAATGAAGTCAAGGACATCATGAATCAATCCGGCACAAGCATTTCCGGCGGCCAGCAGCAGCGGCTGTGCATCGCCCGGGCCATTGCCGTCAGTCCCGAGATCATTCTGATGGATGAACCCTGCTCGGCGCTCGACCCGATTGCCACCGCCGTCATTGAAGACCTGATGGATGAACTGCGCAAACAGTACACGATTGTGATTGTCACCCATTCCATGCAGCAGGCGGCCCGGGTTTCCCAGCGCACCGCCTACTTTCATATGGGGGACCTGATCGAAGTCGGGCCCACACCGGTGATTTTTACCCGGCCGCGGCATCAACTGACCCAGGATTATATTACCGGACGTTTCGGCTAAACGGAGAACTGCCCATGACCAAGCACTTTAACCGCGAACTTGAAAAATTAAAAAAGCTGATTCTTTCTTTAGGTGCCCTGGCGGAAGATGAAGTCCGCATGGCGATTAAGGCCATTGAGCTGAAGGATGCCGAGATCGCCAGGAAAATCATCATCGACGACCACCGGATCGATGAAATGGAAGTGGACATTGAGGAAGAATGCCTGAAGGTTCTGGCCCTGCATCAGCCGGTGGCCGTCGATTTGCGGTTTATCGTGGCGGTGATCAAGATCAACAATGATCTGGAGCGAATCGGCGACGAAGCCGTCAACATTGCCGAGCGGGTGGAAAGCCTGGCAAAACGCAAAAGTTCAAGCTTTTACTACGATTACGCCAAAATGGCCCAGAAGGCCGAAAACATGCTGAAAATGAGTCTGGACGCCCTGGTAAATTTAGATATCGATCTGGCCTTTAAAGTGATAACCATGGATGACGAAGTCGATAATATTCAAAGCGAGGTTTATCAGCTTACCAAGCAGGCCCTGCGAAAACATTCCGACGAAGAAGCATTTCTCATCAACCAGTTTCTGATCTCCCGCCATCTGGAGCGGATTGCCGACCATGCCACCAATATCGCCGAGGAAGTGATTTATCTGATTGAAGGTGAGATTGTGAGGCACGGTAACTATTAGCAACACAGTTCGTTTCGGTTTATAACCTGAGAGCATTGCTAAAAATAGATGAGCCACCTTAAACCAAAACATGGCGTTAGAATACTGGTTGTTGAGGATAACCAGGATATCGCCGAGAATATCGCCGATTATTTGGAAGCCAGGGGGCATACGCTGGATTTTGCAATGGATGGCATCGGCGGGCTGCATCTGGCGCTGACCCAGGATTTTGACGCAATTGTTCTGGATATTATGCTGCCCGGAATGGACGGTCTGACGTTTTGTCGGAAGCTGAGAACAGAAGGGGGTAAACAGACCCCGGTGCTGATGCTCACAGCCCGTGATACGCTAGACGACAAGCTGGAAGGGTTTGACGCCGGTGCAGATGACTATCTGGTGAAACCCTTTGCCCTTGAAGAACTGGACGCGCGTTTGAGCGCACTGGTAAGGCGAGCCGAAGGGACCCTCCCACAGTTATGCGTTGCTGATTTGGTTTTTGATGTCAGAAAGATGAAGGTGGTCCGAGCGGGAACAGAGATAAAACTTAATCGAGTGTGCCTGAAAATTCTTCAAATTCTAATGCAGGCATCCCCGAATATTGTCAAGCGGGGTGATCTGGAACATGCGTTGTGGGGGGATATGCCGCCGGGCAGCGATGCCTTGCGAAGTCATATCTACGCCCTGCGCCATGCCGTTGACAAACCGTTTAAAACGCCCCTGGTCCAAACCGTTCACGGACTGGGTTATCGCCTGGTGGATTCCAATGAAATTTCGTCATAGCCTAAGAACGCGAATTGTTATTTCGTACTGCATTTTCGGCGCGGTGCTGGGCACGGTGTTTGCCGCGATCGTTTATATTTCGCTGGATTTTATCGACGATAATCTCGTCGACCATCGAATATCGAGAGAAGCAGAATTTTTGGTCCAGTCGCTTAATTTCGACGGCAGCCTGCCGGCGCCGGCCTCCGACCATATTCAAGCCTATCTCGGCACAAATTCCATGGCGCCCTGGATCCGACAAATGGTTCAAGGGCTGGGGGAAGGTTTTCACGAGAAGTACCGCCATGACGTTGAATACCATGTATTGGTAAAAACGCTGGCATCCTATAAGCAGCCGCTCTACGTGATTTATGACGTCAGCGCCCTGGAATTCACCGAGAGCCGCAAATTGATGATCGGCACCATTCTCTTGACCAGCATTTTTTTGGTGGTCGCTCTTGGCTTATGGATCGGGCTGGTGACGTCGCGAAAAATTATCGCCCCGGTTTCCTACCTGGCCCAGCAGGTGAACCAGTCACAGCCGGAAAATTTGCCGAAAAACCTGTCACAGGAATTTTATAACGATGAAATCGGCGTACTTGCGCATGCGCTTGAAATGTCCATGAAAAGGGTGGACAGCTTCGTCAAGCGTGAACAACAATTCACCCGTGATGCCAGCCATGAATTGCGCACGCCGGTAACGGTTATTAAAGGCGCTGTGGAGCTGTTAAAACAGCGCCTGGGAGAAGAAGAATCTGTTAAAAAACCTTTGAGCCGCATTGAACGCGCGGTAAGAGATATGGAAAACATCATTACGACTTTCCTGTGGCTGGCCAGAGAAGAGGCGGCCCTGGCACCTGATCAGGCGACCGCCGTATTGCCGGTATTAAAGGAAGCCATTGAACAGAATCAGCACCTTTTTTCCCAAAAACCCATTGAGATCGAATTCATTGTCCGGGCGGCCCCGGTCCTGAATGTTTCGGCCCCGGCACTGAAAGTCGTTGTCATCAATCTCGTGCAAAATGCTTTTCAATATACCGCTGCCGGCAACATCACCGTTGAGGTGGATACCGATCGGGTTACGGTAGCAGATACCGGCAAGGGGATTGAAGACAGCCAATTGGCTTCAGTCAAACAGCCTCATTTCCGCGGGGATGAAAGCCCGGGATTCGGCCTGGGGCTGGCGATCGTCAGCCGATTATGCAAGCGGTTCGGCTGGCAGTTTGACATTGACAGTGAATTGGGAAAAGGAACACGGGTCAGCTTGGTTTTTTCCTCCGGGGAAAAATAGCTGCTGCGCGGCCATGATTCGATAATATGGTTACGGCCCCACGGAGGCTACCCCCCGGCGGACAGGGCCAGTTTTGAACCGCAAGAGCGAGCGCATTCCCTGTCCCGCCTTGGCGGGACTGCAGGGAACCTTCCAATAATTGCCATTATTTTTTCGATTTCACCTTTTTTTCACATCGATTTCACCTTTTTTTCACATTCCCTTCTTTAAAAAGAATGCAAACATCCGAGAATTTTGCTGTCAGGCAAATGGTAGAATATTCTTAAACCAATTTATTTACCCCTCCCTTTAACTCTCGGACACCGGATACGACCATTTGGATATTTCTAAGATGAATACCGACAACAATGACCATTCGAAAATAAGCCGCCGGGGATTTTTGCAGACAACGGTCTTGACCAGTGGCGCGGCGGTTCTGGTGGGGATACCCGTGATCTCATATATTGTCGCGCCGGCGATGAAGAAGGCCACGGGCAAATGGGTCGGATTCGGGCCTGCGGCGGAATTACAACAGAACACCTACAACATGCTCTCTTATGAATTTATGGTGAAAGACGGCTGGCAGGTGTTGCCGCAGCGCGGTTTTGTCTGGGCCACCAAAAACGATAGCGGCCAGGTTAAGGTATTTTCCTCCACCTGCACCCATTTGGCCTGCAACGTTATCTGGCGGGAGGATGCACAGGTATTCGAATGCCCGTGTCATTCCGGCCGGTTCGATGCGTCCGGCCGCCCCATCGCCGGACCGCCCACAAAGCCGTTGGTATCTTTGGAAAACAAAATTGAGGATGGAAACTTGTTGGTATATCTGAGCTTTTAATAATGAACCGTTCAATTAAATCTAAGGGGGTCAGCATGAAAAAACATTTTAGCATGTACGTTGTTTTGTTTTTCCTGTTCATTATAGGGGTATCACTTTTCAATGTTCCTGAAGGAATTGCGGCAGCCAAACAGACATTGGCTGCCGCAAGCGTAAAAGCGGAGCCTGCCGGTCTGGACGATCAGGTTTGGTCCACCGCCAAAGCGATAGAGGTGCCGTTTGAGGGCAAAGAGCAATTTGCCGGGAAAAAAGCAAGTGTTACCACCAAGGCCGTTTATACCGGCGACAGTATCTTCTTTCTTTTTAAATGGGCGGACCCGACGCTGAGCGTAACCAAAGAGGCTTGGAAATACGACGGTCTTAAATGGTCGCATATGCAAGGTAATGAAGACCGGATTTCGTTGCTGTTTGAAATAAATAGAATCAAAAATTTTGCCACCAAAGGATGCGCAATTACCTGTCACGTGCCTCAAGGAGCGCCCAATGCCAAAGAGGGCAAATTCGGGACCCTATCGGAAGCCGAAAAGGGCGACTTGTGGCATTGGAAGTCGGCGCGTTCGGATCCAGCCGGCGTTGCGGATGATACCTGGCTGACCAAAACCGATATGAAAAAAAGCGGACGGAAAAGCGACAAGGGCAAAGGCGGTGATACGAGGAATATGACCGAGGACAAGACCAAGCCCAAATATATGCTTGCCCCCGGAAAAAAACTGGCAAAGAACGATATTCTACTGACTTCCCATGCTGTTGAAATCTCGGATTACTCGGCTTTTAAAGCCGGTGACACCATCACCTATCGCATGCCGAACGTACCGGAAGGGTCAAGTGCCGACATCAAGGCCGACAGCCGCTGGGAGAACGGCCAATGGACGGTAATGCTGTCGCGCAAACTGGATACCGGGCATGGTGATGACGTGGCATTCAATACAAAGAAAAAGTATAATTTTGCCATGGCGCTTTTCGATGATTCCGGTGATGAAAACTCATACGATTCCGAAACGATTTCTCTTGAATTTTCGCGGTAAGGTGATCTGGCATGGCGGCGACGGAACAAAAAAGCAAACAGAATATGGCAGATCTGCTGATTGCAAATCTCGGCCTGGAGCAGATTGTCGCGAGTCTTTCGGAACTACAGATTCGCAGGGATGCCATTACGTGGCATCGATTTTTCGGAGCCTTGAATCTGGTCTTATTGGTTTTGCTTTTTCTATCGGGAAGCGTTATGGCGTTTTACTATTCGCCGGTTCCCGGAACCGCTTATGACAGTGTCGACTTTGCGCTTTTCAGCCTGCCGTTCGGCACGATTATCAAAGGCATTCATCATTACTCGTGGAATATACTGCTGGTCGTAATGGGCGTGCATCTGTTGCGTTCATTTGTCGTGGGGGCTTACAAGGCCCCCCGACAAATGGTCTGGATTTCAGGTGTCGTTTTCTTGGTTATTGTGCCGATGTTTATCATCACCGGCGACTTGCTGCCCTGGGATCAAAAAGGGTACTGGTCCACCCGGGTCCGGCTCAGCATCATCCACTCCATTCCGTTCATCGGGGATCTTGCGGTGCGATTTTTACAGGGCGGCCCCTTGACCGGCATTGTCGCAGTGACCCGGTTTTATGTCCTGCATACCCTCTTTTTGCCGGGCATGCTCGTGCTGGCGATGGCTGTTCATTTTCATTTTATACTATACCGGGGCTTATCCGAGCCCTTGTTTGGAGAAGAAAGGTCTGTTCGGCGGATATCTTTTCTCCCCGGCATATTGAATCGATGGTTGTTATTATTTTTAATTGTCACGGCTGTCCTGGGCCTGGTCTCGCAACACTGGACGGCACCTTTGGGAGATCCGGCGGATCCGACGGATTCGGCTTTTATTCCCAAACCGGAATGGTGGGTTCTGTTTCTCAACCAGCTCGTGGCGATATTTAGCGGTCCGTTTGCCGTAATCGGAACGGTGGTTATTCCCGGGGGGCTTTTCGGGCTGTTGGCTGCCCTGCCGTTTTTAGACAGGTCGGCCGAACGGGATCCTGCCCGGCGCATCTCCGTAATGATTATCGCTGCCGTTATCATGGTCGGCATGACGGGCCTTTCACTAATGGGGTATATCGAGCATTTTGTATCGACCGGAAAATAAAAAATCGAAGAGGTGCCGGATGGGTCAAAGGACCGTCGCTTGTTTATGGATAATTTCAATGGTGGTTGTCATTCAGCTGATGAAACCGGTGGGGTTGTCGGCGGGGGGTGACGTCCTGATCATCAACGCCATGCGCCAGGGCCAGGCCCCCCGGGGACTGGATGATGCGATTTGGCAGCAAATACGCCCCGTCCAGGTCCCGGTTAAAGGACGCGGAGAATTGAACCGTGAGGGAGAATTCGTCACTACCCGCGCCATATATACGGACGACAGCATATTTTTCCATTTGCAATGGAAAGATCCTACGCGAAGTATCATCAAGCAATCCTGGCAGTATGACGGCAAACGCTGGTTTCATATGCAGGGCAATGAGGACCGCATCGCACTGCTTTTTGAAATCACCCGCATCAATAAGTTTGCTTCCAGAGGTTGTGCGGTAACATGCCATAGTCCGGCCGATCTTCCCAAATCACAATGGAAGTTTGCCACAAGCAGGGCAACCGAGAAGGGAGATTTATGGCATTGGAAAGCAGCACGCTCCGATCCATATAAATATGCCGATGATGCCTGGTTAACAGTGGCCGGCAATCCCACGGGCTCCTATCGCGAAACCGGCCGGAGAAAAGACGCCGGAAGCGGCGGCGATATTAACAATCAGACCGGCGATGGACTGCGCCCCCTGTATATGCCGAATCCGGCGCGCAAAGACGCCTCGCCGGAATTTCTGTTGAAAGAAGATGCCATACCGATTAAAGATTATTCCGTGTTTCAGCCGGGTACGGTGATCCCTTTCAGGTTGCCGGTCAAACCGAATGGGTCCCGTTTTGATGTTAAAGCTGAAAGCCGCTACCAGGACGGCCAATGGAGCGTTATGCTTTATCGAAAACTAGATACCGGACATGAGGATGATGTGAAATTCAATCCCAAAAAGCGCTACAGCTTCGCCATGGCGGTATTTGACGATTCCGGGGACGATCATTCCAAAGCAACCAAGGCATTGCTTTTAGTATTCGACCGATAAAACCTTGCTTCAAAATAAAGGTATCTCTCCGGCGAAGGCCATTAATTTCGTTCGTTAACACCGTACCATGACGATTCTGCCAAGGTTCAATAACTACTGATCGTGTCTATGATCCGTCGTCTTGCGTTTCTCCTTGACCACCCCTGCCTGCTCGGCTATAAAAACAAACTTTGTTTTAAACACAACCAGATACACATCTTTTATCATAAAAATGATATTTATAGAGGATAGCCACTTTTAATGACACCTGAAAACGCGAAAGCCAATATCAAAGTCATTGCTGCACTTACCCTGGTCCATTTTGCCGGTGATTTTTACAGTTCGTTCATCAATCCGCTGTTTCCGCTGTTTGTAGAAAAATTGAATCTTTCCCTGGCGCAGGTCGGCATCATCGCCGGCACTGTCCGGTTGCTGGCCTTTATCGTCCAGCCGTCCGTGGGATACTTGGCCGACCGCTATCAGACCCGGGTGTTTATTCTTGGGGGGCTGCTGCTGTCCGTTGTGTTCATCCCCCTGTCGGGTGTTGCCCCCACGTTTTTAATCCTGCTCCTTTGTGTTGCAGCCGGGTCCATCGGGTCCGCCATGTACCACCCGTCGGTGACCGGTATGGTTTCCCTTTATGCCGGCCGGAATGCCGGCCTGTCCATGTCGATTTTCAACACCGGCGGCACCCTGTCGTTTGCCCTGGGGCCGCTGTTCGTCACCTGGTATGCGGCCACTTTCGGTTTGGAGGCTTTGCCGGGGACCATGGTGCTCGGTCTTGCCGCGGCCGCCTATCTGTTTGTTGCCGTTCCCCAGCCGCAAAGCGAAGGGCTTAAAAAACTGGGATTTTTCGGCACCCTCAAGGAAACTATGGGGCCGGCCCGAAAACCGATTTTCCTGATCTGGCTGGTCATGGTCTTGCGCGCCGTCGTCGGCCAGTCCTTTATGACCTTCATGCCGGTGATGTATGTGTCCAAAGGGTATTCGCTTGTTTCAGCCGGCGTGGTGTTCTCCCTGTTCACGCTGGCAGGTACGATCAGCGGTATCTTGTCCGGGCATCTTTCCGACCGTATCGGATTCAAACCTGTTTTCCTTACAGCCCATATACTAATGCCCCTGGCGCTGATTCTGCTGCTTTACCTGCCCGGCAATTGGGTATATCCGGGGGCGGTCCTGGCCGGGTTTTTCACTCTGGCGACCATGCCGCTGGGGGTGGTCATGGCCCAGAAACTGGCGCCCCGGGGAAGATCCATGGTGGCCAGCCTGATGATGGGATTTGCTTACGGGCTGGGCGGGATGATTTCACCGCTGGTGGGAAAACTGGCGGACCTCTTTTCCATCCAGCCGGTGCTTTTCGGCGTTGCTTTGATCCCGCTGCTTTCTCTGGTTTTTATTTTCAGATTTCCCAATATCCCCCTGAAGCGCTAATGGGCTGTACTTTTTAAAACACCCAAATTTGAAACATTCCGTCGTGCCATTAACCTTCTTGATGTATTATCCGGAAAGTCATATAATCATAGTATAATGATGTTGATGTATGCGGATAGAAGGAGACCGTAAGGGATAGGATGTTCATACCCACTACAAAAGATGAGCTTAAAGCGTTGGGCTGGCAGTCGCTGGATGTGATCCTGGTGACCGGGGATACCTATGTGGATTCGCCCTTTATCGGGGTTGCGGTTATCGGCAAGGTGCTGCTGGATGCCGGCTTCCGGGTGGGCATCATCGCCCAGCCGGATATCACCGGCGAAAGGGACATCCGCCGCCTGGGCGAACCGGACCTCTTCTGGGGCATTACGTCCGGATGCATGGACTCGATGATAGCGAACTATACCGCCATAGGCAAAAAGCGCCGGCAGGACGATCTTACCGCCGGGGGCAGGAACAACCGGCGGCCGGACCTGGCGGTGATCGCCTACAGCAACCTGGTGCGCCGCTATTTTAAAAATACCCGGCCGATTGTGCTCGGGGGCATGGAAGCAAGCCTGCGGCGTATCTCCCATTATCACCATCCGTCCGACAGCATCCGGCGCTCCATTCTCTTTGACGCCAAGGCCGATATCCTGGTGTATGGCATGGGCGAACGCACCATCCTGGAGCTGGCAAAGAGAATCCGGGACGAGCGTCCGGTTTGGGATGTGCGCGGGATCTGCTATATTGCGGCGGAGAAAAAGGAAGGATTTATCGAGCTGCCTTCCCACGCGGATGTTGGGGCAGAGCCGGCGGCTTTCAGCCGGATGTTTAAGATTTTCTATGGGAACAATGACCCCGTCACCGCCAGAGGTCTCTGCCAGCAGCAGGACAGCCGCTACCTGATCCACAATCCGCCCCAGCTTCCCCTGACGCCGGCGGAGCTCGATCATGTGCATGAACCCGGCTACGAGCGGGACGTTCATCCGTATTATGCCTCCCGGGGGCCTGTGCGCGCCCTTGAAACCATCCGCTTCAGCCTGACCACGCACCGGGGGTGTTACGGCGAATGCCATTTCTGCGCCATATCGGCACATCAGGGGCGCACCGTAACTGACCGCACGGAGGCGTCCATTCTAAGGGAGGCGAAAGTTCTTACCGCCCATCCGGAATTTAAGGGAACGATTCAGGATGTGGGCGGCCCCACCGCCAATATGTACGGGATCGAGTGCGGACGCAAAAGTAAAAAAGGGGCCTGCCGCCGCAAACGCTGCCTGACGCCGGTGGTCTGCGAGAAGCTGAAGGTCGATCACAGCCTCCAGATCGCGCTCTTAAAAAAACTGCGGGAGCTGCCCGGTGTCAAAAAGGTATTTATCGGATCGGGCATCCGCCATGATCTTATCTTGCAGGACGCCGACCACGGGCTTGAATACCTTGAAGAGATTATCCGGCACCACATCTCAGGCCAGTTGAAGCTGGCGCCCGAGCATTCCGAAAATGAGATTCTGGCATTGATGGGAAAACCGGCGATAGAAGGATTTATCGCGTTCAAAGATCGTTTTGAAACGATCAACAGGCGTTTAAAGAAAAAACAGTTTTTGACCTGCTATTTTATCGCGGCCTATCCCGGGTGCACCCTGGCGCACATGGGCCGGCTAAACCGGTTTAGCCGGGAGGTGCTCAAGTTCAGGCCCCGGCAGGTGCAGATCTTCACCCCGTCGCCGTCGACCCCGGCAACCCTGATGTATTACACCGCAAAAGCGTATGACACGGGAAAACCGTTTTTTGTGGAAAAGAACAGTCGCAAGAAAGAGGCGCAAAAGAACCTGGTGGTGAAAAAGGGTTCCGAATAATGGTCGCCAATCGCAATATGGGGACGTCCATTGGATTATTGGTTTACAGATTTTGTCTTATCTGATATGCAGCGATCATGCCACGCAAAGCCCGCATAGATGCTTCCGGCGCCCTGCATCATATTATCGTAAGGGGTATCGAGCGCAGCAAGATTTTTTACGATGACAAGGATCGGGATAACTTCTTGCAGCGGCTGGGTCATGTCTTGTCTGAAACCGGCACGCCCTGTTTCGCCTGGGCCTTGATACCCAATCATTTGCATCTGCTGCTGCGAACAGGTCAAACCCCGATTGCTACAGTGATGCGGCGACTTTTAACCGGATATGCGATCAGCTTTAACCGGCGACACGGCCGGCATGGCCACTTGTTTCAAAATCGTTATAAATCCATTCTGTGCCAGGAAAATTTGTACTTGTTAGAATTGGTGCGCTATATTCACCTAAACCCCCTGCGTGTCGGTCTCGTAGAAGGCCTTGAAGGTTTAGATAAATATCCTTATGGCGGCCACAGCTCCCTGATGGGCCATTTAAGAAATACCTGGCAGGATACGGATTACATTTTAAGGTTTTATGGAAAGCGAGTTTCAACCGGCCGACAGCGCTACAGGGAATTTGTGGCGAAGGGTCTGGCTGCCGGCCGCCGGACCGATCTAATCGGAGGCGGGTTAATCCGAAGCGCTGGTGGATGGGCGGCGGTGAAATCCATGCGCAGGGGTTCATTGCATGTTAAGGGTGATGAACGGATACTGGGTGAAGGGGATTTCGTTGAAAAGGCGTTGGAAGCTGCTCAGGAAAAAATAGTGAGCAGCCCCGCGCTTAAGGCTCAGGATTACGGTTTTGAATGGCTGCTTCAGAGAGTGTCTGCCGTACTGGATATAGAACCGCGTGATATATTGGCAGCCGGCAAATACGTCCGGATCGTGGAGGCCCGCAGCTTGCTATGTTACTGGGGGGTGCGGAAGCTTGGAATGACGACCGTGGAACTATCGAAAAAAATAAACTTGTCCCAGCCTTCGGTGAGCCAGGCGGTTGTGCGGGGGCAGAAGATTGCGGAAGAGAAGAAGTTGAACTTGTTGCCGCCGGAAAACCAATAATCCAATGGGCGTCCCTTGTGTTAATAATCCAATGGGCGGCCCTTGTGTTGCCGGCCGGAGCGTAATCCGTTAAATGAGTACTTTTCCCAAAATATTCATTTTGCTTGACCGCAGGAAAATCATTAGATATCAAAGTTCCTGTAATCAAAGCAAAACATCATTTCAGACCTTGCCTGTAAATTGAGTGTGGCGAAACATACGCGCTCAGATTTATCCTTTCACCCTTTTTGCATTTTGAATTGTACCGGTTTGATTGCGGGAAATCCGCATTGAATAAAAAGGAGACAATAAAAGATGCCGGCCAAGAAACCCGTTTACATCATCAGTGACGCCCCCACAGAAACGTCCGTTTCTTTTGATTTCGACACCTATGCCCGGACCATTTCGGATTTGATTGCTAACAAGGAAAACAGGACGCTCATGGTTATCATTGAATAAATAAGGAGGGACAACATGACTCCAATAGAGCAGATTATTTATAAGATTCTTGGCGCAAAAACATTTGATGCCCTTATAGGCCTCCTTAAGGACAACAGAACACCGCTTCAGAAAGCTTATGACGAAGCCTTAGAGAAAACAAAACAGTGGTACGAACAAGAGTATAAACATAAATTCGGCAGAAAAAACAACCGATTTTTCCATTATCAAATATCGGACGAGGAACTCGAAAAGTTCTGTTTTATTCTACAAAATCCCGATATCAAACTTATCGCCCAACTTAAAATTGATGGTGTCGATACAGTCCCCGAAGATATCGTGCAGGATTTTGTGGATCACTTAATAATGGAGATGGGGAAATATCCTGAATGCGATGATGTTTTTGCCAAACGCGATTTGATACTCACGACGCATCAGATTGGTGTGGACACAAGCACGCTGGTGAAATTGAATGCAGCGGGATTGAAAGAGATAGAAGAACAAACAAGAATTCAGAGACAATTGCTTGAAATAACAAAAGGATCTGACAAGGCCGTCACGAAAATGGAAATTAAACCCCTTAATTGGCGGAAACTTTATGAAGTTTTCAAAAAGGAGCTATCCTGGATTAAAATCAAACATATTGGTCGGGGCTTTGATCGGGATGATCCGGAAAGGCTGAAGGTCAGCGATGTGTACTTTGAACAAAGTGCGGCGCTTGAAGACGTGAGGTACGACCTGCCTGATTCAGAAAGCCTGAAAGATTACAAAAAAAACGAAAAAATAAAAAAATTTCTATCGCACCCACTAACATGGAGCGATTATATTTCACGCTACCTGAAAGAACGCGGCGAAATTTTCGAATACACGGGTGATGCTAATGACGGATTACAAGTGTTTTGCAGGACGGCCGAGGCCTTTGTGGATTTCGTAAGAGATAGGATCAGAGAGCTTACCAGCTCAGATTTTCGGTCACTGATTGAGAAAGTCGCTAAAAAAACGAAAAGCGAACCTGCTGCAGTTATTGGGATATTGGACTGGTATTTCAAGCACAGCAGAAGAAGCGAGCCCCTTCTAAAACTTGTCAAACCACCTTTTTCCTGTCTGGTTACAGGAAATGCCGGCAGCGGTAAGACTACGGCAATGAAGGCGCTGGGCGGCAACCTTTTCAGAAACCTTGAGAAGGCGGATAACGACGGCAACCCTACTCCCATATTTGTGCGACTGCATGCCCTGCCGGAATCTTTTACAAAAGTGCCTGATAAAACGAAGCAAAGGGATACTTTAATTGAATATGTCTGTAATGACTGGAATCGGCAACTGGATGCTGATACGCAATTGAGCAATGAAGCGCTGGTTAATCAAAGAAGGACTGTGCAGCTTCTCCTCGACGGTTTTGACGAAATTGCTTCGGAAGAAATGAGAAAAAGCCTGGCAACCACTGTTGCGGCAATGGTCCAAGATGCCTTTAACATCATTGTAACCTCAAGGCCCGCAGCCATAGACGAATCGATGCTGGACAGCTTTAGCCTTCCGCAAATTCGGCTGCTGGATTTGACTGAGCCTCAGATAAATGATTTTGTCCATCGGTTCTATAAATTTTTTAGGGAAAGAGATCCTGAACTTGCGGAAGACAACACAACTTCGTTTATTTCAGCGCTTGAAGAAAGTGATTCGGCTTTAGAACTTGCCGGAAATCCGCTTTATCTTACCGTGATGATTCTGATGCATGTTAAAGACGAGATTTTGCCCCAAAGAAGGCTAGACCTTTTTTGCGAGTTTGTAAATATGCTGCTTTATCAAAGAAAGCTGGATAGTGCCCGAGAACAAAAAGGATTCTCTCCGGTGTTCCGTCTGGAAGTTCCCGGAGGAAGAAACATCGTATGGCAAGAGTCTACCTACATTGATCTACTTAGCCGGATTGCATTGAGTGTCCATAGAGATACCAAAGAAAGCGTCTATATTGTCCCTCAAAAAGTTTCGGATGCCGTAATGGAGCAGAAAAGCCTTCGCCGAGTCGTGAGAGGGATAAATTTGAAAAGACTCGAGATTGAATTTATCGAATTTTGCGACGGGACCTTGGGTATTCTTGAAAAAAGGGGGCGATACCACAGTTTCAGCCACAGGGTCATTCAGGAATATTTTGCCGCAATGCGCATTTCAGGTTTTGAAAAAGGTGATATTTTAAAGTTTTGGGAAACGGAAGCTTTGGCCGATCCCCTCCGGTGGAATGAAGTAGCCCGGCTGTTGTTTTGTAAAATCAAGGAAAAAGAATACCTCTTTGATTATCTGGAGGAAAAATGGAGTGAAGACATACTAAAAACATCAAACAGCAGAGCTGTTAAAATGGTTGTCGAATCGTTATATGACCTGCAGGGTTATTATAGCGAAACAGATAAGGTTCGCTATCTGGCGGAGGAAGTTAAAACGGCTCTTATTGCAAAACGGGACGCAAGTCATAAAGAAAGGGAAATGTTTCTAACCTGTTCCGATGCCCTTGGCTTTATCGGTGAACCGGAGATTGGCATCCAAAATCCTCCTGCTGTCAGGCTTGAAGCAGAGAAACCTTTTAAAATGGGCGGGGAGGGTAAAGATGAATATTCGCATGAGGTATCTCTGTCGCCTTTCTGGATAAACAAATACCCAGTTACGAACAGCGAATTTAAAGAGTTTATCAGACAAGGTGGCTATAAAGACGGCCGATACTGGCAGGATGATCATTCCAAGTTTGGTTTTGACGGAAGAAAGTTTAAAAAAGAAAAGAATCTGGATGAGCCACTCCTCTGGAATGACGAAAGATTTGGCCGCAAGCGACCCCTTGCGCCGGTTGTGGGAGTAAGCTGGTACGAGGCCATGGCCTTCTGCCGCTGGTGGACCCTCACTTACGGCAGTGAGTGGGGGCAAAGCCGGGGTATAGACGGTGAAGTGATGATGCGCCTACCCACAGAGGCGGAATGGGAATTTTCCGCAAAGGGCTACGAAGATAGGGAATATCCCTGGGGGGATAAGCCACCTGATTCGAAAGAAGGTTTTGCAAATGTAGGAAAGTGGAGT